>CAIOYU010000598.1 GCA_903862565.1 uncultured Actinomycetes bacterium
AGCACTCCAGGTACCGATCGGCGAAATCCTGGGCTAATCAAGCAGCGCCTTTGTCGGTCTTTGCAACCAAGATGTTGATACGTGGCGACGGGGGCTCGGCCGAAGGGCGCCTGAGCGGGGAATTCGCCGGTAAGTTGCCTCGAGGGTTAGTACTGCGATGAGCAAGTGGGGAGGGACATGGACGTCTTCAAGGTCCACCAGGAGCTGATCGACGACTACAAGGCCTTCACCACGAGCGCCGTCGTGCCGCGGGATCCCCGGATCAAGCAGTATGTCGACGAAGAACTCGCCGAGGGTAAGCAGTGGCCCGAGCCCTGGCTCTCCCTGAACCCGACCTTCGCCTCTGGCGGCTCCATCGACGAACTGGTGGCAGAAGGCCTGCTACACCCTGAGTGCGCCCGAATCTTCCGCCCCAAACAAGACATGACCGACGCCGGCACACAGAGCTTCACCCTGCACCGCCATCAACGCGAGGCAATCAAGACCGCCCGGTCTAGCAAGAGCTACGTCCTGACCACAGGCACCGGATCCGGCAAGTCGCTGGCTTACATCATTCCGATCGTTGACCGTGTACTCCGCCAGGACCCGCGCCAGCCCGGGGTCAAGGCGATCATCGTTTACCCAATGAACGCCTTGGCCAACAGTCAAGTCGGCGAGCTGGAAAAGTTCCTGCGCTTCGGGTACGGCGCGGGCAACGAGCCGGTGACCTTTGCCCGCTACACCGGTCAGGAGCAGGGTGAGCAACGCGAGGCGATCCTCCGCAACCCGCCAGACATCCTGCTCACCAACTACGTGATGCTCGAGCTGATGCTCACTCGCCCTGAAGAACGACGAAAGCTGGTTGAGGCAGCTAAGGGCTTGGAGTTCCTGGTTCTCGACGAGCTCCACACCTACCGCGGCCGCCAAGGCGCGGATGTCGCGATGCTTGTCCGCCGGGTGCGTGACGCCTGCCAGTCACCGGACATGCAGTGCGTCGGCACCTCGGCGACCATGGCGAGCGCGGGTACAGAAGCTGATCAGCGCCGGGTTGTGGCCGAGGTCGCGACCGCGCTGTTCGGTACCGAAGTCACTCCGGAACGAGTGATCGGCGAGACTCTCGACCACGCCACCACCGGAGATCCCGACGACGGCGAGCAGTTATCCCGCGAGGTCCAGTCTGGCGTATCCGCCGGCGACTTCGAGGAACTTGCCGGGTCGTCGCTGGCCTCGTGGATCGAGACGACATTCGGCCTCGCGATCGAGCAGGGTTCGGGTCGGGTGATTCGGCAACGTCCGGCCAGGGTGCGAGAGTCAGCGGCACGCCTGGCAGCCCTCACTGGCCGCACCGTTGATATGTGTGCCCAGGCCATCCGCGCCACACTGTTGGCGGGTTCGGCGGCTCGGCACCCGGTCACCGGCCGACCGTTGTTCGCTTTCCGACTGCACCAGTTCCTCTCCAAGGGCGACACGGCCTACGTGTCGATCGAGGATGAAGCCCGGCGTCACATCACCTCGCAGTACCAGATCGCGGTGCCGGATCGGCCCGACCATGTGCTGATCCCTTTGGCCTTCTGTCGCGAGTGCGGTCAGGAGTACTTGGTCGTGTCGCGCAGCTCGGAGGGTTCGGACGTGATCTACCGGCCCCGCCGCGACCGCGACGCCAGCGGGGGAGACCAGGCCAACGGATACCTCTATATCTCTACCGATCAGCCGTGGCCGGCTGATCCGCTGCCCGAGGGCCGGCTACCGGACTCCTGGCTAGCCGACGGTGACGTCGCCGAACGCCGCCGCCAATACCTGCCACGCCGAGTACGAGTCGACGTCGGCGGCAACGAAGTCACCCACGGCGGAATAGATGCTGCGTTCGTTCCGGCACCATTCCGATTCTGCTTGCGCTGTAAGGTTTCCTATGAGCAGTCGCGTGGCACTGACTTCGCCAAGCTCGCGACCCTCGATGCCGAAGGCCGAAGCTCCGCCGTCACGGTATTGAGCACGTCAATCGTGCGCTCCCTGGACAAGATCCCACCCGACGAACTCAGCACGGAATCGCGCAAACTCCTGACGTTCGTCGATAACCGCCAAGACGCCAGCCTCCAGGCCGGTCATTTCAACGATTTTGTGCAGATGGTGCAACTCCGTGGCGCGATCTATCGGGCTTTGCAGGCTGGAGACCTTCACCACGAAGACGTCGCACAACGGGTTGTCGAGAGTCTGGGTCTGCGGTTCGAGGACTATGCCGCCAATCCCGAGGCGGTCTATGGCGCACGGTCAGCGGCTGAGCGCGCGTTCAAGGAATTCGTCGAGTACCGGTTGTACTCCGACCTTCAACGCGGCTGGCGGGTCACGATGCCCAACCTTGAGCAGACCGGGCTGTTGGTTGTGGGTTATGAATCCCTCCCCGAAATCGCTGCCGACTCCGCGCTGTGGGAACGGGCCTACGAACCGCTTCGCGACGCACAGGCGGTGCAGCGAGAAGAGTTGTGCCGCATCGTTCTCGATGAGTTCCGGCGCGACCTGGCCGTTGCCATTGACTGTCTCACCGACGACGGCTTCGATCGGGTCAAGCGTCAGTCCGATCAGCACCTGCAGGGTCTGTGGTCCATTCCCCAGTACGAGCCGCGGCCCCGGCCGGCGGTGGTGTCAACCGAGGCAGGCAGGCCGGGGGCGTCACGAGCGGTAGCCCGACTTACCGGCCGCTCGGCGATTGGACGGTACATCCGCGAGTCCAGCGGACTCACCCTCGGTGGACTTCAGATGGATACCGCTGACTCCCACAAAGTCATCGAAGATCTGCTCAAGGTTTTGGAACGTGCGGGCCTGCTGACGACCGAGGATGTCGAAGGCCTACCGGGACCTAACTACCGACTTAAAGCATCTGCGGTGATCTGGAATCGGGGTGATGGCCAACATGGCGCACCCGATCCGCTGCGGAAGGGATTCGATCCAGATCAGGGCACCCGAGTCAACCCGTTTTTCTTGGAGCTCTACCGGAATACGGCACCCGAGCTCATGGGCATGTATGCCCGCGAACATACGGCCCAGGTGACTTCTGCTGATCGGGAAGAGCGCGAAAAGTCATTTCGTACAGGCGAATTGAAGGTGCTGTACTGCTCACCGACCATGGAGCTGGGTGTCGACATCGCCAGTCTGAACGCCGTCGCTCTGCGCAATGTCCCGCCGACGCCGGCCAACTACGCTCAACGCAGCGGACGGGCAGGCCGCTCGGGCCAACCCGCTCTGGTCACCACCTACT
>CAIOYU010000599.1 GCA_903862565.1 uncultured Actinomycetes bacterium
GAACGCCACCTCATCCGCCGACATGTTCTCCTCGCGGCGCGGCAGACGGCCCAGTCCCTGCCCGAAGCGTACGAGCACGCTCCGCACGTGGTCGGCCGGAAAGAGGTCGATCGTGGCGAAGTTCCGCCCCTCCTCGATCCGTACTTCCAGGGCCGCCATGAAGCGGGCGGCGCTCATCGCGAAATCGTCGCGCACGAGGATCAGCGCCTGGAGCCGTCGGCCGTCGAACTGCCGTAGCGCTGCCACGAGCGTCTTCCCGGCGGGATCCGGGTGCGCCTGGAGACATTGCTCGAACTGGTCGAGGATGACCACCAGCTTGGGGCCTCCCGACTCCCGCGCCGCGGCGCACTCCTCGACCAGCCCGCTGCCGCCCGCTGACCGTCCGACCGCCTTCCGCAGGGCAAGCTCGAGGCGGGATTCGGTCTCGTCGGACGAGCATTCGATCACGATCGGGAGCACGTGCGGCTCGAGGCGGGGCAATCGATCCCGTCCTTCGTGCCAGCTGATGACGAAGACCCCGAAAGCTCAAGCGGGTCGGCCCTCTTCGTCGACCTGCCACACCTGCCCAGTGCCGACGTCGAAGGCGGTCAGCAGGCCTCCAAGACCGCACCCGGTGTCGATACAGAGGAGGTGAGCGAGGTTCAGCACCGCCCCCCCCCCGACCTACGGCGTGCGGCCGACCGCCGCGGTCGTCCCAGAGTAGCGCGGACCTGGGGGCGGATCGATTGGGAACCAAAGCGCTGTCTGCCGGTCCTGGTCCGAAGCAGATGGACAGCCACTGGACACGGACTAATCCCTACCCCAACCTCGTTCGGCACGTAACTGGGCACGGCTTGACAATGGCCTGCTGACGGATGGACCGAACCAGGGCGGCAGGAACTCGTAAGCCGAACCCGTTCTACGCCAAGGTGGCTTGACCGTCTCCCCCGAAAGAGCCTTGGGACTGTGAGCGCAGTCCCTCACGACCGCCTAGCGAGCCAGCCCGACCGCCCAGCGATTACGATATCGTCTTAGCGGACATTGTGCGACAGCGAGCAGACGCAAACGGCACTGCGATTTAAGAGTGATCGCTCTTGAGGGGGCGGGTCGCGGTAGCATACTCGAGCAGATGCGATTAATGGCGTAGCGGACCATCAGTTGTTTCACATGGATTCCGCGACATGCGAATCAACAACGACTGTTACGCCCGCCTTTGGCACGACTGGCACCAGATCGCTACCGTGATCTGCTTCCGTATCGCAACGCAGCGGGTGATCCCGCACACGTAGATTCGCCCGGGGCTATCAATTCCTCATTGCCCTTTGCAGGGAGGGCTTTATGCCGTATGATCCCACGGCGAGTGGCTCTGACTATCCTCCGTACGCTGGGTGCTTGTTGGTTTGACAGTTCGTCCCAGTCACGCGACGGGGCACCACACACGCCCATAGGAGGCTCAAATCTTCATGAGTGAATCGCCCACCAACCGTACTTTTAACATACTATGCCTAGATGGCGGCGGCGCGAAAGGTTTTTATAGCCTCGGCTTCCTCAGGGAGCTGGAGAAGGCTGCTGGCACGCCATTAACTGACCTTTTTCAAGCCATGTACGGAACTAGCACCGGCGCTATAATAACGACGCTTATAGCATCCGGAGTCACGGCACCAGACGCACTTGATATTTACAGAACTCATGTCCCGGGAATCCTTGGCGCATGGGGCGCCAGGAAAAAAACAGCGAGGTTGATGAAGGTCGCAGACGAACTCTACAAAGACGTCCAATGGAAGTCGTTCAAGACGGGTGTAGGAGTAGTGGCAACCAACTGGACACAGCAGAAGCCACTCATATTCAAGAACTCGCTTGCCGCGGCGCACGGAATGAAAGCCACTTTTGTCGAGGGATTCGGCTGCACGGTGCCAGAGGCC
>CAIOYU010000600.1 GCA_903862565.1 uncultured Actinomycetes bacterium
CCTGGTGCGCACGCGTCTGATCGAGTTGTTCGAACTTTTCGACCCGGCTGATCCCGAGGTGATCGCCGGGCGCCGTGACCTGGCCAACGCGCTGTATTAGTTCTGTCGGACCCGGCTGCGATCATGGTGCCATGTGGTCGAACGCATCTGCTGCCGTCGTGGATCTACTTCCCGGCGAACGCCTGGAGCTGCTCTTCACTGAGTTGGCGGAGCTGACCGGTCAACGCAACGCGATTGATGGACGCATCGTGGAGATCGTCGCCGAGGTAGATCGCGACGCGCTGTGGGGCAACACCGGGGCCCGGTCTGTGGCGGCGCTGGTGGCCTGGAAGACCGGCACTTCAGCGGCGAATGCGTCGGCGCTCGCCACCGTGGCACACCGACTTGAGGAGTTTCCCCGCTGCGCGCAGGGCATGCGGGAGGGCCGACTGTCACTGGATCAGGTCGGAGTCATCGCGCGCAGCGCCGGTGACGGATCCGACGAACACTACGCCGCCCTCGCGGCAGTTGCGACGGTCAGTCAACTGCGTACCGCGGTCAAGCTCGAACCACGCCCCGAACCCGACCGCCGGCCCGAGCCGCAGTGCTTCATCACCAAACACAGCGACGAGGAATTCAGTTACTGGCGGATCAAGCTCCCGCACCTAGAGGCGGCGACGTTCGACGCCGCCCTGGCGTCGCACCGGGATGCGCTGGTCGCGGAGTGGAAACGCGATCACGGTGATCGCGACAGCACACCAGAACAGGTGCCGCCCGTTCCGGACACGATTGACGCATTCATGCGTCTGGTCGAGGCGGGGTGGGACGCCGACGCGACCAGACGTCCGCACGGACATCGCACCACGGTCGTAGTGCATGTCGATATCGACAAGCAGGCTGCGGCCTACCATCTGGGGCCCCTGCTTTCCGACTCCGAACGTGGTTATCTCACCTGCGATGCCACCTGTGAAGTGTGGTTTGAGCGCGACGGCGAGGTCATCGGTGCCGGACGTGCGACTCGTGTGATCAGTCGGCGCCTTCGTCGCGCCCTGGAGCACCGCGACCGTGCCTGCGTCGTTCCGGGTTGCGGTGCCACCCGCGGTCTGCACGCCCACCACATCAGGCACTGGGAAGACGGTGGCCGCACCGACCTGGCCAACCTCGTCTTGTTGTGTCCCTATCACCATCGGTGGCACCATCGGGGCGGCATCACCGTCGCCGGCACCAGCTATGACCTGATCGTCACCGACAGCGACGGGCGGGAGCTGTCCGCAGCAGCCCTGGCCCACTCACCAGCCAAGCCGCTACCCGCTGTGGCCCCATGCCCCGGACCCACCGGCGAGCGCGCCGACTGGTGGTGGTACCAACCCTTCCAGCCCCAACCACCGCCGACGAGCAACTAGCCCTGGAAAGTTTTTGTCCCGCAACGGAAGCCGCTTCGCACCTGGACGGCTGCGTTGCGGCGCAGCCGAGAACTGATTTGGGTGGGCCTTCCGAAGTGTTACTCCGCGGGCTCGAGCCAGACCGCCGACATCGGCGGCAGTACTAGCCGGGCCGAGGCCGGCCGGCCATGCCAGGGTTTCTCCTCGGCCTCGACGGAGCCGAGGTTGCCGATACCCGACCCGTTGTAGACGGTCGCGTCGCTGTTGAGCACCTCGCGCCAGGTGCCGGCACGGGGCAGTCCGAGTCGGTAGCC
>CAIOYU010000601.1 GCA_903862565.1 uncultured Actinomycetes bacterium
AGCTGGCGTTCGAGATCGGCGTGCTCGGTCAGGACCGCATCGACCGCGTCAGCGGGGGCACTCTGCGTCACACGTCCGTCCTCACAAGTCCGTCCCTACAGTCGGTCCCCACACCGTCGGTCCACAGCGGGTCCGATCCTTCAGCACGCTGTCACCGAGCCTGAACGCAAACCGACGCCCGGCATCTCGCGCAAGGCGAGCGACGGGCGTCGGTGGTCAAGCTAGCTCTCAGCGGCCTCGGTCTTGCCCGCCGCGGTGCGCTTGCCGTAGCGCTTCTCGAAGCGCGCCACACGGCCGCCGCTGTCGAGGATCTTCTGCTTGCCCGTGTAGAACGGGTGGCACTGGGAGCAGACCTCGACCACGATGTGGCCGCTCTCCTTGGTGCTACGGGTGGTGAAGCTGTTGCCGCAGCCGCAAACCACAGTGGTCTCGCCGTAGGCGGGGTGAATGCCGGTCTTCATCGGATCCTCTTCATTGTTGTGGTCGCCGGGTCGCCTGGCCGGATGGAACATGGGCGTGAACCGGTACCTGAGGTGGTCGCCCGCCATTATGCCAGTCCGGCCCTAACCTGCCCAAACGGATGGGCTGGGCCGGCGGCCGGGGCCTTCTGCGCCGGCCGCGGTCAACTCGACATCGGAGCAGGCGCGGGTAACCGCCCGGCGAGCATCATGACGATGTCGCGGATCGGGGCACGAACCTCGCGACCCTCCCCCACAGCGAAGTCGGCGTCGTCGGCCACCAGTCGGACACCGCTCATCCGGCTCGCCGGTCTCATCGGAAATCGCATGCGCCACAGATGGTTTGCAACGTCCACCGCAGCGGCCGTGGGCATCGGCCGGTCGATGCCGAGGGGCACGGCGATGTCCTGGCCGTGCACGAGAATGTCCATCAACGGGTCACGGTCCGTGGTGCCCAGGATCTTCTTCCGCGAGCCCACCATGCCGCGCAGCGCCGCGGTGATCTGCGCCGGCGATCGGGAGTCCTCAAGGGCCAGCCGCCGGATCATCGGATCGAAGCGGAATCCGGACCTGGCCGCCTCTGCCATCGCCCGCAGCGGACTCATATGGGAGTGCGTCAGGTGGGCGGCGACTTCGCGCACCCGCCATCCGTCACAGAGCGACGGCGCCGTCCACTGTTCGTCGGTCAGGCCGTCGAGCAGATCGGCCAGATCTGCGCGCTGGGCGTCGATCACGGTCCAGATCTGGCCGGAGTCCATTCCGCTCACTGGGATCAGTAGTCGGAGTCCATCGATGCCGGTGCCGTCTTGGAGACCTGAACCAGGAATTCGTAGTTGGTCTTGGTCTTGCGCAACTGGCTCATCAGGAGGTCGATCGCCTGATGGCTGTCCAGACCGGAGAGCACGCGGCGCAACTTGTGCACGATCGCGAACTCGTCCGGCGACAGCAGCAATTCGTCCTTGCGGGTGCCCGACGGGTTGACGTCGACGGCTGGGAACACGCGGCGCTCGGCGATCTTGCGATCCAGCTTGAGTTCGGCGTTGCCGGTGCCCTTGAACTCCTCGAAGATCACCGTGTCGCCGGTGGAACCGGTCTCGACCATGGCGGTGGCGATGATGGTCAGCGACCCGCCGTGCTCGATGTTGCGAGCCGCACCCAGGAACCGCTTCGGCGGGTACAGCGCGGTCGAGTCGACGCCGCCGGACAGGATGCGCCCCGACGCCGGCGAGGCGTTGTTGTAGGCGCGGCCCAGACGGGTGATCGAATCCAGCAGCACGACAACGTCTTTGCCCTGCTCCACCAGTCGCTTGGCTCGCTCGATGGCGAGCTCTGCGGCCTGGGTGTGGTCAGACGGCGGACGGTCGAAGGTGGAGGCGATGACCTCACCCTTGACCGAACGCTGCATGTCGGTGACCTCTTCGGGCCGCTCGTCGACCAGAACCACCATCAGGTGGCATTCGGGATTGTTGCGGGTGATCGCGTTGGCGATGTCCTGCATGATCGTGGTCTTGCCCGCCTTGGGGGGCGAGACGATCAGGGCGCGCTGTCCCTTGCCGATCGGCATGATCAGGTCGATGACACGGGTGGTCAGTCGATCGGGGGTGGTCTCCAGACGCAGCCGCTGATTGGGATACAGCGGCGTCAGCTTGCTGAACTCCGGGCGGTTGCGGGCCGCCTCGACGGGGCCGCCGTTGACGCTGTCCAGGCGCACCAGCGGGTTGAACTTCTGCCGCTGGTTCTGGGCGTTGGGGTCGGCGGCTTCCCGGGGAACGCGGACCGCGCCGGTGACGGCGTCACCGCGGCGCAGGCCGTTCTTGCGAACCAGGTTCATCGACACGTAGACGTCGTTGGGGCCGGCCAGGTAGCCGGAGGTGCGCACGAATGCGTAGTTGTCGAGCACGTCGAGGATGCCGGCCACCGGCTGGACGACGTCGTCCTCGCGGAGTTCGGTCTCGTTGCCTCCGCCGCCGACGCTCTCGCCGCCGGTGCGCTCACCACGGCGCCGCCGGTCGCGGAACCGCCGCCCACGGCGGCCGCCTCGCCCGTCGCCGTCGTCGTCGCCGGCGCTGTTGCCGCCACCGAAGTTGTTGCCACCGCCGGAATTGTTGCCACCCGAATTGCTTCCACCACCGGAATTGCTACCGCCGCCGGAATTGTTGCCGCCACCGCGATTCTGCTGACCACCGGCAGGCGCATCTCCACCCTGCCCGGCGGACTGGTTATCAGATCGCCTGTCTCCCTTGCGTTCCCGCAAAGTCTCCTCGGCGGCATCCCCGGCAGGACGGCTCTCGGACACGGCGGGCGCGGCGGACTCGTCGGCGGGTCGCCGTTCCGCGGGCGCCTCGGCAACAGCGACCGTCTCGGGGGCCTTCTCGGGGGCCCTCCTGGCGGCCTTCTCGGTGCCCGCTTCGGCCGCGGGGGCAGCCTCGCCGCCCCCGTTGCGCGCTCCACCGGCAGCCTTCTGGTTGTCCCGGATCGCAGCGATGAGATCGCTCTTGCGCATCCCGGACGTGCCCTTGACACCGACCCGGCCGGCCAGCGCCCTCAACTCCGGCAGCACCATGGTCGAGAGTTCGCCCGTTCCGGACGAACCGGTCTTGGAGGCTTTGGTGGCGGAGGCCGGCGCGTCTACGGGGGCGTCAGCAGTGATGAGGTCCGTATCGGTCACGGATGTCCTTTCTCTCCCCTGCGGCGGTGATCCTCGCGGGGGTTTCTGGCGTTCAGCCGAAGAGCTGAACGCAAAGTCTCACCGACAATGCGTCAACAGTGTTTGCGGTCCTGGGTAGACCTTCGCCTTGGTTAGACAGAGTCCCCACCCGATAATTTCACTGCACTGGTGACGCGAAGCGTGGTGAAAGTCCAGTCGCCGACACTGAGGCCGCGATTTACCGGACGACCCGAGGATATCCGCCTTCGATGCCTTAAGCAAGACGACTCACCTCGAGCCGCGGAGCGGCTCACGACTGACCCCCTGAACCCACCGACGGGCCCGGACCCCACCTGACCGGCTCGCCGACGGCCATCTGACCGACGGCGAAGCCGTGGGAGGCGCCGAATTCGAGCGCCTGGGCGGGCAGAGCATTGTTCGCCGTCAGGGCGAGCACCGCCGGGCCGGCCCCGGAGAGCACCGCCGGAACCCCGCAATGCCTCAGGACCTGGACGAACTCCGCCGAGGCAGGCATGGCGGCGGCGCGCTGCGGCTGGTGCAGCTGGTCCTCGGTGGCGGCCATCAGCAACTCCGGACGCTCAGTCAGTGCGACCACCAGCAATGCCGCCCTGCTCAGGTTGAAGCGGGCCGTGCGGTGGCTGACCTGCTCGGGCAGCAGGACGCGGGTCTCCGCGGTTGAGGATCTCAGTTCCGGAATGCACGGGAACAACCGGATATCGGGGTGCAAACGCAGTGGTGTCGCCGCGTAGCGGGGGAATTCGCCGCCGAAGTCCGTCCACGACACCACCGCACCACCGAGCACCGACGCCGACGTGTTGTCCGGGTGGCCGTCGAACTCCGCGGACAGCTGGATAAGGCCGGCGTCACTGTGCGGATTCCGATCCGTCTGTGCGACAAGGCCGTTGGCAGCCGCGAGTCCGCCGACAACCGCAGACGCCGACGAGCCCAGGCCACGGGAGTGGGGAATGGCGTTGCGGCAGCGCATGCGCAGGCCCGCGACTGTGACCCCGGCCGCCTCGAGCCCGCGCATGACGGCCCGGACCACGAGGTTTCCGGAATCGAGCGAAATCTCTTCCGCACCTTCACCTTCCACCTCGACAGTGACGCCGGAATCGGCGGTCTCCACCACGACTTCGTCGTAGAGGCCAAGCGCAACCCCGAGGCTGTCGAATCCGGGGCCGAGGTTGGCGCTGGAGGCAGCCACCACAGCGTGCGCGGTCAGCCCAGCGGGCAGAGTCAGCGGCGCCACCGTTGCGCTACCCCAGCCCCAGCGCGTCAACGACCGCACCGGCGTCGACCGGCAACGGCGTGACGGTCGGCATGTCCCGCAGTGCGGTGTCGGGATCCTTGAGTCCGTGTCCGGTGACCGTGCAGACCACCGTCGAACCCGGCTTCACCCAGCCGTCCTCCGCGGCCTTGAGCAGTCCGGCGACGCTGGCCGCGGAGGCGGGCTCGACGAACACGCCCTCGTCGCGGGCGACCAGTCGGTAGGCGGCCAGAAGTTCGTCGTCGGTGGCGGCCAGGAATTTCCCGCCCGACTCCTCCTTGGCTGCCATCGCGCCGTCCCAGGATGCGGGTGCACCGATGCGAATGGCGGTGGCCAGCGTCTCGGGATGGCTCACCGGATGGCCCAGCACCAGCGGCGCCGCTCCGGCGGCCTGCGTGCCGAGCATGCGCGGCAGCGCATCCACGAGGCCGTCGCGGTGGTACTCGGTGTAGCCCCTCCAGTAGGCGGTGATGTTCCCGGCGTTACCCACCGGCAGCGCGTGCACATCGGGGGCGAAGCCGAGGGCGTCGACGATCTCGAACGCGGCGGTCTTCTGCCCTTCGATGCGCACCGGGTTGACGCTGTTGACCAGCGAGATGGTCGGGTAGTCGGTGGTCAGCTTGCGGGCCAGTTCAAGGCAGTCGTCGAAGTTGCCGTCGATCTGAATGATCTTGGCGCCGTGCATGACCGCCTGGGCCAGCTTGCCCATCGCGATCTTGCCCTGCGGGATCAGCACCGCGCAGGTGATGCCGGCCCGGGCAGCGTAGGCGGCGGCCGCGGCGGAAGTGTTACCGGTCGATGCGCACAGCACCGCCTTCTTCCCGAGCGCCACCGCTTCGGTGACGGCCATGGTCATCCCGCGGTCCTTGAACGAACCCGTGGGGTTGAGCCCCTCGACCTTCAAATACACGGTGCTGCCGGTCTTCTCGGAGATCCGCGGAGCGGGAACCAGCGGGGTGCCGCCCTCCAGCAGGGTGACCGGCGTCCAGTCCGCCGCCATCGGCAGCCGCTCCCGGTACGCCTCGATCAGACCAGGCCAGGGTGTGTGCACCCGCTTGGTTGTCGGGTTCATTCGCTGGTTCCCTCCAGACGCAACACGCTGTTGATCTTCTCCACCGCCTCGAGTTGCTCCAACGCTGCGACGGTCTCCGACAGCGCGGCATCGGTGGCCCGGTGGGTCACCACCACGATCCGGGCTCCCGCGGGCGCACCGTCGGCGTTGAGGATGCCCTCCTGGCGCACCTCGGCGATGCTGACTTCGCGATTGCCGAACTCCGCTGCCACCGAGGCCAATACACCGGGCCGGTCCCGGACCGTCATACTTACGTAGTAGCGGGTGGGGATGACGCCCATCGGCGCGATCGGCAGTTGGGCATAGGTGGACTCGCGCGGACCGCGCCCACCCTGCACGCGGTTACGAGCGGCCATCACCAGGTCGCCCATCACCGCGGAGGCGGTGGGGTTCCCGCCCGCGCCCTGGCCGTAGAACATCAGGCGGCCGGCGGCCTCGGCTTCGACGACCACGGCGTTGAATGCGCCGTTGACGGTGGCCAGCGGGTGACTCAACGGCACCAGTGCCGGATAGACCCGGGCCGAAACCCGTTGCACTCCATCGGGTGTGGTGATCCGTTCGCAGATGGCCAGCAGCTTGATCGTGCAGCCCAGGGCCTTGGCGGCCTCGAAGTCGGCGGAGCCGACCTTAGTGATGCCCTCCCGGTATACGTCGTCGGCGGTCACCGGGGTATGGAATGCGATCGAGGCGAGGATGGCCGCCTTGGCTGCGGCGTCGTAACCCTCCACGTCGGCCGTGGGGTCGGCCTCGGCGTAGCCCAGCGCACTGGCGCCGGCCAGCGCACTGGCGTAGTCGGCGCCGGTGGAGGCCATCTCGGAGAGGATGTAATTGGTGGTGCCGTTGACGATTCCGGCCACCCGCAGCACCGAGTCACCGGCCAGCGACTGGGTAAGCGGTCGGATCACCGGGATCGCGCCGGCCACCGAGGCCTCGAAGTACAGGTCCACGTGCGCACGTTCGGCGGCCTGTGCCAGTTCCCCCGTGGACTGCGCCAGCAGTGCCTTGTTGGCGGTCACCACGGACTTGCCGTGTTCGAGGGCGGCGAGAATGGCCCTGCGGGCCGGTTCGACCGGACCCATGAGTTCGACGACGATGTCGACGTCATCGCGCGCGGCCAACGCCTCGGGGTCGTCGGTCAACAATTCAACGGGAACTCCGCGGTCGGCGGACACCGTGCGGACCGCGACACCGCGCAACTCCAGTGGCGCACCGATTCGGGCGGCCAGGTCGGCGGCGCTCTCCTCGATGATGCGCACGACCTCGCGGCCGACATTGCCCAGTCCAAGGACCGCGACACCAATGGGCTTCTCGACCGGGTTCACGCGCGATCCGCCTTCGCTATTCGCTTCAGAAATGCGCGATCCGCCTTCGCTATTCGCTTCAGAAATGCGCGATCCGCCTTCGCTACTCGCTTCAGAAATGCGCGATCCGCCTTCGCTACTCGCTTCAGACACCGTTCACCTCACCTCCAGACTCAGCAGATCATCGACGGTCTCCCGGCGCAGCACCAGGCGTGCCCGCCCGTCGCGCACGGCGGCCACCGCGGGGCGGCCGATCAGGTTGTACCGACTCGACATCGAATAGCAGTAGGCGCCGGTGGCGGCGACCCCCAGCAGATCCCCGGGTCCGACGTCGCCCGGCACCCAGGCATCGCGGACCACGATATCGCCGCTCTCACAATGCTTTCCGACGATCCGAGCCAGGACCGGCGCGGCATCGCTGGTTCGGGACATCAGGCGGACGTCGTACTCGGCGCCGTAGAGCGAGGTGCGGATGTTGTCGCTCATGCCGCCGTCGACGCTGATGTAGCGACGACGCCGACCAGCCCCGACCGCCACGTCCTTGACGGTGCCGACCTCATAGACGGTGATCGTCCCCGGACCGGCGATGGCCCGTCCCGGCTCGACCACAAGTCGGGGCGTGGGCAGACCGACCGCCGCCGACTCGACGGCCACGATCGAGCTCAGTTTGGCGGCCAGATCGGCCACCGGCGGCGGATCATCCTGGGGCAGATAGGAAATACCCAGGCCGCCGCCGAGGTCGACGGTGGCGATCTGCACCGTCTTCTCCACGCCGAACTCGGCAACGACGTCGCGCAGCAGGCCGATCACCCGCCGGGCGGCGAGTTCGAAACCGTCGACGTCGAAGATCTGCGAGCCGATGTGGCTGTGCAGACCGACCAGGCGGAGGTTCCTGGCCGCGAACACCCGGCGGATCGCCGCCATGGCGTCGCCGCCCGCCAGCGACAGCCCGAACTTCTGGTCTTCGTGTGCGGTGGCGATGAATTCGTGGGTATGCGCCTCGACGCCCACGGTGACGCGCACCATCACGTCCTGCACCACCCCGGCCTCACCGGCCACGGCATCCAGGCGGTCGATCTCGGTCATCGAGTCGACCACCACGCATTCCACCCCGGCATTCACCGCGGCGATGAGTTCGTCGACGGATTTGTTGTTGCCGTGCACCGCGATTCGCTCGGCGGGAAACCCCGCGTGCAGTGCCACCGCGAGTTCGCCGCCGGTCGCGACGTCCATCGCCAGGCCCTCCTCGGCCACCCAGCGGGCGACCTCACCGCACAGAAACGCCTTCGCGGCGTAGTGGACGTTGATCCCGCCCCCGAAGGCCGCCGCCATGTCGCGGCACCGGCCACGGAAGTCGTCCTCGTCGATGACGAACAACGGCGTTCCATATTCGGCGGCCACCTCGGTCACCGTCACACCGGCTATCCGCACGAGTCCGTCGTCGCCGCGAACGCAGTTGCGCGGCCACACGTTCGGGGCCAGAGCCAGGACGTCGGCCGTACTCTGCGGGCGTTGGGGTGAGCCGCCCTGGTGTATTTCCTCGGCGTGCCGGGGACCTGCGGGATGGACGTTCACATGCGCTCCGGGGCGCTCACACCAAGAATGCCGAGTCCGTTGGCGATCACCTGGCGGGTGGCCTCACACAGCACCAGTCGCGCCTGGTGGAGGCTCCCCGGGGTTTCATCGCCTTGCGGCAGCACTCGGCAGGAGTCGTAGAACCGGTGGTAATCGCCGGCGAGGTCCTCCAGGTACCGGCATACCCGATGCGGTTCACGCAGCGATGCGGCCGACTGCAGCACCCGGGGGAACTCACCCAGGTTGCGGATCAGCGTGCCCTCTTTGTCGTGGTTGAGCAGTTCGAGATGGGTGGTGTCCGCCTGCAGGCCCAGGTCGGCGGCGTTGCGGGCAAGCGCGCACAACCGGGCGTGGGCGTACTGGACGTAGTAGACCGGGTTCTCACTCGACGCCGAGGACCACAGTGCCAGGTCGATGTCGATGGGTGAGTCCACCGACGAGCGGATCAGCACGTAGCGGGCAGCGTCGACCCCGATGGCCTCGACCAGGTCGTCGAGGGTGATGACGGTGCCGGCGCGCTTGCTCATCCGGACCGGTTGGCCGTCGCGGACCAGGTTGACCAGCTGCCCGATCAGCACCTCGACGGTGTCGGGGTCGTCGCCGAGTGCGGCGGCGGCGGCCTTCAGTCGGGCGATGTAGCCGTGATGGTCGGCGCCGAGCATGTAGATGCACAGGTCGAACCCGCGCTCGCGCTTGTCCAGGTAGTAGGCGAGGTCACCGGCGACGTAGGCGGTGTTGCCGTCGCTCTTGATGACGACGCGGTCCTTGTCGTCACCGAAGTCCGTGGTGCGCAACCAGGTTGCGCCATCCTTCTCGTAAATGGAGCCGTTGGCGCGGAGTTTGGCGATGGCCTGGTCGACTCGCCCACTGGTGTGCATCGAGTCTTCGTGGGTGTAGACGTCGAAATCGGTGCCGAACTCGTGCAGTGACTTCTTGATCTGGCCGAACATCAAATCGACGCCGATTTCCCGGAATGTCTCACGCTGTTCGGCTTCGGGCAGGCTCAGCGCGTCGGGCGCCTTGGCCAGCACCTGTGCGGCGATGTCGGAGATATAGGCGCCGGCGTAGCCGTCTTCGGGTGCGGGCTCGCCCTTGGCCGCGGCGATCAGCGAGTTGGAGAACCGGTCGATCTGGGCGCCGTGGTCGTTGAAGTAGTACTCCCGAACCACTTCGGCACCCTGGGTGCTGAGTAGGCGGCCGAGTGCGTCGCCGACCGCGGCCCACCGGGTGCCGCCGATGTGGATGGGCCCGGTGGGGTTGGCCGAGACGAACTCGAGGTTGATATGCCGGCCGTCGAGCAGTCCTGAGTGGCCGTAGGTGTGCCCCGCAGCCAACACGTCGGCCACGATCCGGCCCTGGGCCGCGGCCTCGATCCGGAGGTTTACGAAACCCGGTCCTGCCACCTCGGCCGCGGCGATGCCGTCGGCGTCGGCCAGCGCCCCCGCCAGCCACCCGGCCAGGTCCCGGGGGTTCACGCCGGCCTTCTTGGCCGCCTGAAGAGCCACGTTGGTGGCGTAGTCGCCGTGCTCGGGATTACGCGGCCGCTCGACAGTGACGGTCGCTGGAAGAACCGCCGGATCCAGGCCGTGCTCGGTGAGCACTGCCGCGGCGGTGCGGTGAAGCAGCTCGGCG
>CAIOYU010000602.1 GCA_903862565.1 uncultured Actinomycetes bacterium
CAGCAGGGGGATCGTCGGTTCCCGAAGGTCCAGGCGGGACAGGAACGCGGTGAATTCCGGTACCACCGGATTCATCAGCCGGGAGTGGAAGGCGTGCGAGGTGCGGACCCGCCGCGCGGTGATGCCCTTCTCGGCCAGGGCCGCCTGGAAGTTGCGGATGGCCTCCTCCGACCCGGCGACCACGCAGCTGCCGGGGTCGTTGACGGCCGCCAGATCGACGTCGGGGGTCAGGTGTTCGGCGATGGCCTCAGGACCCAGGGCCACCGCCACCATCACTCCGCGGGCCGAGGCGTGCATCAGTCGGGCCCGCATCGCGACGGCCTTCACCGCGGTCGGCAGGTCGAAGACTCCCGCCAGCGTCCCCGCGACCCACTCGCCGATGCTGTGTCCGGCCAGCGCTGCCGGCGTGACGCCATAGGACTCAACCAGTTTCGCCAGGGCATACTCCACGGCGAACAGCGCGGGCTGGGCCCGGTCGGTGCGCTCGAGGTTGCGCCCGACGCCGTCGAAGACCTCGGCGCGAAGGTCGAAGTCCATCTCGGCGCCGAACGCCGCCGCGCAGGCGTCGAAGTGCTCACGGAACACCGGTTCGCACTCGTGCAGCCCGCGGGCCATCCCGACGTGTTGGGCGCCCTGGCCGGGGAACAGGAAAACGACGCTGTCCGCATCCCCTGATCGGCCGGCTTTCCGGCTTCGCTCGGGGGCTTCGGTGACGACGATGTTGTCGTTCTCGGGCGTGCTCAGGACGGCCGCGGCGTGTTCCTGGTCGTTGACCACCGCGGCCAGCCGGATGCGTTCCTGCTTGCGGCGGCTCAGGGTGTAGGCGGTGTCGGGCAGGCTCACCTCGTCGGCGTCGGCGAGTTCGGCGGCCAGTTCCGCGCGTGCGGTCTGCAGCGCCTCGGCGGTGCGCGCCGACAGCAGCAGCACCTGCGGGCCGGGGCGGATGTCCGGTTCGGGGACCGACGGGGCTTCCTCGAGGATGACGTGGGCATTGGTTCCGCCGACGCCGAAGGAGCTGACCCCGGCGCGACGCGGGCCGTCGGACTCCCAGGGGCCGTCCTCGCCGCGGATGACGAAGGGCCCGCGGTCGATGTGCAGTTCCGGGTTGGGGCTGGTGTAGTGCAGGGTCGCCGGTATGGCCCGGTGCTTGAGGCACAGGATCGTCTTGATCAGCCCCGCGATGCCGGCCGCCGTTTCGAGGTGGCCGATGTTGGACTTGACCGATCCGACGTAGCAGGGGCCGGAACGTTCCTCCTCGGAAAGGTCGAAAGCCTGTCGCAGGCCTTCGATTTCGATGGGGTCGCCCAGCGGGGTGCCGGTGCCGTGGGACTCGACGTAGGTCACCGTCGAGGCGTCGATCTCGGCCACCGCGTGCGCTTCGGCGATCACCTCGGCCTGGCCCGCGGCGTTCGGTGCGGCGTAGTTCATCTTCGTGGCGCCGTCGTTGTTGAGCGCCGAACCGCGGATCACCGCGTGGATCCGGTCTCCGTCGTCGATGGCGTCCTGCAACGGCTTGAGCAGTACGACGCCCACGCCGCTGCCGAAAATCGTTCCGTCCGAACGGATGTCGAAGGGACGGCACCGCCCGGTCGGGGACACCATGGACCCCGGCTCGTACCAGTAGCCC
>CAIOYU010000603.1 GCA_903862565.1 uncultured Actinomycetes bacterium
GCCGGCTTGCGAGCCTGCCGCACCGTTTCGACCATCGGTCGCTGTGCTGGACCCGGAACCATTCGCGCCGCCGGCACCACCTGCTCCACCGGATCCCGCCGTTCCGGCGTTGGCCCCGCCGCTGCCGCCGTTGCCGGCGTTACCGCCTGAGGCGCCTTTGCCCTGACTGCCGCTTGTCGCGCCACCACCTTGGCCACCGGATCCGCCGGTGCCACCGGTTCCGCCGCGGGCGCTACCACCGGCACCCCCGTCGCCGCCGGTCCCGCCGATGCCGACGGTGCCTGTGCCGAGTACCTGGCCGCCCTTGCCGCCAACGCCGCCCTTGCCACCGGCGCCGGCTGTGGCACCGCTACCTCCGGAACCGCCGTTGCCGCCGGTACCCGCGGGTGTTGCAGCTGTACCGGTGGCACCCACACCGCCGGTTCCGCCGTTGCCGCCATTGGCGGATCCACCAATACCGCCGATGCCGCCGGCCCCGCCGGCTCCGCCGTTGCCGGTGGTCTTTCCGCCTGAGCCGCCCACGCCCCCGGCACCGCCAGCGCCGCCGGGCCCACCGGTTGTGGCGTTGCCGCCGTTGGTGCCATTTGATCCCTGGCCGCCGGTGGTCCCCGCCGTACCGTCGCCGCTGGTGCCCACGCCGCCGTTACCGCCTGCGCCGCCGGCTCCGCCGCTGCCGACCGCACCGCCGTTGCCGCCGCTGCCGCCTGCGCCACCAGCCAATCCCGTCGCGCCGGTGCCACCGCGTCCGCCTGCCCCGCCGGTGCCGGTGCCGACGACCGGTGCGCCATCGGCACCGTTGAGGCCCTCGTCACCGGCGGTGGACCCCGTGCCGCCTGAGCCGCCCGCACCGCCCTTGCCGGAGACGCCTGGATCGCCGCCGCTGCCGCCGTTTCCGCCGTTTCCGCCGCCGACAGCACCCTTGCCTCCGGCGCCGCCGTTGCCCGCCGCCGCGACGCCGCCGGCGCCACCCGTGCCACCTTGTCCGCCGACCCCGTCGGTGGCCAGCGTCGAGCCGGAGCCCACGGCCTTGCCGCCATTGCCGCCGGCGCCGCCCGCGCCGCCGTTGCCGGCCGCTCCGCCGTTGGCTCCGTTGCCGCCGTTGCCGCCGTTCTCGCCGCTGGCAACTCCGTCGACACCTGCGCCGCCATTGCCGCCCGCCGAGGCGCCACCAACACCGCCGATACCGCCCGCGCCGCCGGCGCCACCACTGCCGGAGGTCGTGCCGCCCTTGCCGCCCTTGCCACCGGCGCCACCGGCGCCACCGTCGCCGCCCGCAGCGGCGTTTCCGCCATTGGCGCCCGGACCCCCGTTGGTCCCGCGGCCGTCAACACCGCTGGCACCGGCACCGCCCTTGCCGCCGGCGCCGCCACTGCCCACCGGCCCGCCGTCGCCGCCTGCGCCACCGGCACCACCAGCCTTGCCGGTACCGGCATAGGAGTTGCCGCCGTTGCCGCCGTTGCCGCCGTTGGAGGTCGAGCCGATCAGATTGCCGTCGGCACCCGCGGTGCCGGCTGTGCCCGACGTGGAACCAGTGCCAGCGCTTCCGCCCGCACCGCCCGTGCCAGCGGCCGTACCCGCCGTACCTCCGCTGCCGCCGCTTCCGCCATTGCCGGCCGCGCCGCCGTTGTCGTCCTTGCTTGTCGGGGAGTAGCCGTTTCCGCCGTTACCGCCCGTCCCTGCGGTGGCAGAGCCGCCTGAACCGCCATTTCCGCCGTTCCCGCCCACGCCATCGCTGCCCGACGACGCCAATGCCTTGCCGCCGGTTCCGCCAGATCCGCCGGCTGCGCCCTTGCCCCCGACGCCGCCGTTACCGGCGTTGCCGCCGTTGCCGCCGTTGACGCTGCCAGAAATTCCGTTGCCGCCGTTGCCGCCGTTTCCGCCGGTGGCGCTGCCTCCGTTTCCGCCGGCACCTCCTGTGCCGCCGTCGCCGCCGTTTCCGGACGTCACCCCGCCCTTGCCGCCGGCACCGCCCGCACCACCGGCGGCACCGTCGCCACCGGTCCCGGCGTTCGCGCCGTCTCCACCGTTGCCGCTGTCGGTTCCATTACTGCCGTTGGCGCCACTGACCACGGTGCCGTCGGCACCGTTTCCGCCGTTTCCGCCCCGACCGCCGTTGCCGACCGAACCCGCGCTGCCGCCGTTGCCGCCGGCCCCACCAGCCTTCCCGGAGCTCAGATAGGAGTTGCCGCCGTTGCCGCCGGCACCACCGTCGGCGTTCACCACGGTGCTCGAGGCACCCGCGCTGCCACTTGTTCCCTGCGTCGAACCGATACCGCCGGCGCCTCCAGCGCCCCCGATGGCAACGGTGCCCCCTTCGCCGCCATTGCCGCCGTTACCGCCGTTACCGGTGGGGTCGGATGTGTTTGTCGGGGAGTAGCCGACCCCGCCAGCGCCGCCGACACCACCGCCGACAGCACCGCCCGCGCCGCCTCTACCCCCCGCGCCACCGGCGCCGTCGGACCCGAGGAAGCCGACGAGGGTCCTGCCGCCGGCGCCGCCGGCACCGCCGTCGCCCCCGGCACCCGCTGTGCCGCCGTTGCCGGCGTTGCCGCCGGTCCCGCCATCGGGATTGGCCTTTGTGCCGACCGTGCCCGCAAGACCCGTGCCGCCTACCGCGCTACCGCCGAGGCCGCCGAGGCCACCTGCGCCACCTGCGCCGCCGTTGCCTGATGCAGTACCGCTGTTACCGCCCAGACCGCCTGCACCGCCGATGCCGCCGGCACCACCGGTGGTCGCATTGCCACCCTTACCTGCAGCGCCGTCCCCGCTGGTCCCGGTACCGCCGGTGCCACCGGCACCACCCAGACCGCCGTTTCCGTTCAAGCCCGCGTTGCCGCCTCTGCCGCCGGTGCCACCGGCGCCGCCGCCTGCCGCGCCGGCACCACCAGCGCCGCCGTTGCCGCCGTTGCCGTCGGCATTGGGGCCGCCCGCATTGCCGCCGTTGCCGCCGTTGCCACCGGCGTTGCCACCCGTGCCGCCGTTACCGCCCATGCCAGAGGCCGTGCCACCGAGACCGCCGTCGCCACCCGAGGCATTGCCGCCTCCGTTGCCGCCGTTACCGCCGTTGCCGGTGATCCCGGCGTTGCCACCGCCGCCGCCCGCGCCCGAGGTGCCGCCGTTGCCGCCGTTGCCGCCGTTGCCCTTCGCCTGGGCGTTCCCGCCGATGCCGCCGGCACCGCTGCGGCCGCCGTTACCGCCATTGCCGCCATTGCCTGCGATCGAGCCGCCCAGGCCGCCGGCGCCACCGACGGTATTGCCGCCACCGCCGCCGTTGCCGCCGTTACCGCCGTTGCCCAGAGCACCGCCGTTGGCGCCGGCCGCTCCGATGCCGGTGCCTTCGGGGCCCCCGCTGCCGCCGTTTCCGCCATTGCCGGACGGGGTTGTCAGAATGACGCCGTCGGTGCCATTGGAACCCTTGGAACGACCAGTGCCCGCCGCGCCGCCAGTGCCCGCGAGGGTGCCAGGATCGCCGCCGATACCGGCCTTTCCGCCGGCCTGCGCCCCGGACGAATCGCCGCCGTTGCCGCCGTTACCGCCGAGTCCGATGTTGCCGCCGTTGCCGCCGTTGCCGCCAGCGCCAGACATGTTGAATACGAACAGAATTGCGCCCGCGCCGGCGTTGCCGCCCGTGCCGCCGCCGCCGCCGTCGCCGCCGTTGCCGCCGCTGCCGCCACTGCCGCCCTTGGCCTGTGCAACGGATATCGCACTGGTCGACAGCCCGCCGTTTCCGCCGGGGCCACCCGCTCCACCGTCGCCCCCGCGACCGCCGGCACCGCCGGCACCGCCGAATCCGAAGATCGAGCTTCCGGCCCCGCCGTTGCCGCCGTTGCCGCCGGTACCGCCGCCGCCGCCGTATCCGCCGTCTTCGCCATTACCAGGGGTGCCATAGAGGTACACCCCGATGGCGCCGTCCTTGCCATACCTGCCCTGCAAACCGGTGGCTCCCGCGCCACCGGTACCGCCGTCGCCGCCCTTGCCGTATAGCGCGAACTTCTTGGCGTCACCGCCCTCGCCGCCGGAGCCTGCGGAGGTGTCGGCCACCATCGCCGCACCTCCTGCGCCGCCCTTGCCGCCGGAGCCGATGATCCAGGCTCCGGTGCCGCCGGTGCCGCCCGTTCCCGCGGGCGGTTGGCCGAACCCGCCGTAGAAGCTGACAGCGCCGCCACGGCCGCCCTCACCGCCGTTGCCGGTCAACACCCCGGCGTTGCCGCCGTCACCGGCGGTGCCGGCCGCGAGTCCAGCGCCGCCCGCGCCGCCGCGGCCGCCTGACCCGAACAGCGACCTGGCCGAACCGCCATCGGCGCCGTTGCCGGCAGTCGCCGTGATGGAGGTGGCCGCGCCGCCAGCGCCGCCGTTACCGCCGTTGCCGAACAGCCAGCCTGTGGTCCCGGCGGTCCCGCCGTTACCGCCTGAACCGGACCCGTTGCAGGTCAATGACCGGTAGGTGCTGCACCCATTGCCGCCTGCGCCGCCGGACCCGCCGTCGCCGGAGAACAAACCGGCGTTGCCGCCGTCACCGCCCTGGCCGCCGACGGTGGTTGCGTCGCCGTACGCGTTGCCGCCGGCACCGCCGCTGCCGCCCTTGCCCGACACCGACCCGGCGTTGCCGCCGTCGCCACCGGTTCCGCCGAAGCGGCCGTCGCCGCCGGAGCCGCCGTCGCCACCGGAGGTGAAGAGACCGCCCGCGCCGCCGTTGCCGCCGACGCCGCCGTCACCACCACTCGGGTTGGCCTTGCCGTCGGGGAGGAACGCCTCGCCCGTTCCGCCGATGCCGCCACTTCCGCCGCGGCCGACGAGCGAGAGAAGGCCCGTCTTTCCGCCGTTGCCGCCGTAACCGCCTGCTGCGCCGTCGAATCCGCTCCAGCCGCCGGCCCCGCCGTTGCCGCCGTCGCCACCGAACAGACCGCCGTTGCCGCCGCCACCGCCCGTGGCGGCGTTGGTTCCGGTGTTGGCCTGGGCCCCGACTCCGCCGGAACCGCCCTTGCCGTAGAGGGATCCGCCGCGGCCGCCGCTGCCGCCGGTGCCGCCGTTGATGTAGTAGAGGCCGTTGCCGCCGTCGCCGCCGGTGCCGAACAGGCCGCCGCTGCCGCCGTTTCCGCCGCCGAATCCGTTGCCGCCGGTGCCGTAGAAGAGGCCTGCGTTACCGCCGTCGCAGCCGCCCTGGGGGCAGGTGGTGGCGTCCCAGGTGAAGCCGGTGCCGCCGAGGAAGCCTGCGTTCGGGTGAGCTGCGGTGCCGTTGCCGAACAGTCCGACCTTCCCGCTCGCGGAAGCCTTGGCGGCTGCCTGCGGGGCAGTCACTGCCGCGGCAGGCTGACGGTTGGACGCGCTGCCCGCCGCAACCCACTCGACGGCGGCCGCTGCTGAAACGCCTCTCTTGCCAATGGAATGCGACGGCGTGGCCTGGGCGGGAGCCGGTGCGGCCGGTGCCGCGGCGATCACGGGAGTCACCGCTGCGGTGTCAGTGTTGGCCGGCACCGCCGTGGAGGACCGGTCGGTGCGACGGTCCGCCGCGCCGGTGGAAGCGGGCCCAGCGGGGGTTCCCCGACCGGAGCCGGCCTGGGTTGCGCTCGAGGTGCGTTGACGTCCAGCTGTCCGCGACGCGCCGGGCTGAGCCGCGGACCGGGTCTGTCCGGCGTCGGTCGTCGTGGTTGAGCCGGTGGACCCGGCCGAGCCGGCGGTGTCAGCGGCGGCGATGGCGGGCATCGAGGCGATTGCGGCGCCGACGCCGAGGGCGAAGGCCAGAGCGCCGACCCGCCCGACGTAGCGGGCGTGGCCCGACGCGGCGGGTTTGGCCCGATGGGCTCCGGGATTCCCGATAGGCCGGACCTCGCTTACGGCGGCGTGACGACCATGCGGGGCGACCTTGCTGGAATCTGCTGAACCCATCCCAATTAATCCTTCGAGCCGTCGCAAGGACTTTCCCCCGCGTTGGGGCCTGAGTATTCAGGCCAGGCTGTGTTAAATCCGGGATTTGCCGGAATTTCGCACAGGTGAATTTTGGAAGAATCTCAGCGCCCTCTGAATCAATCTCCAGAATCGTGTTTGCGGAGACCGCTCCCCAGCGGTGGAAGATCGACACAGGCCCGCCTGAAGGACCACTCGCAGGGATTCGCTGAAAGCGACGCGCTGACTGTAACAGTGGGAGAAACCCCCGCCCCGATATGCTCGCCGGATGCCAAAAACTCGGGTGATCGTGTGGCCGGCGGTCTCGCTGGCCCTGGCGACGGTGCTACTGGGCGCCGTCGGATGCCACAAGTCGACGGCTGCTCCGGCGTCGGTGACGGTGGCGGCCGCGCCGGCACTTCCAGTCGCCCCGATCCTGCCGAAGGATCCCGCGCCGACGCCGGCCGAGGGCGCCCAGCCCAGGCTGGCCTCCGACCCCGCGCAAGTCGGTGCCGACCTGATCGCCGACGAACTCGCACTGCGTGACCCGGCCACCAGTGCGCCGGCCCTGACCGCGGCGGCCCGCCGGCAGCAGCAGGCTTACCGGGCGATCGGCCGAAATCCTCAGTGGGACGCCATCATCCGGCCCAAGATCCCGGCACAGCTG
Source organism: uncultured Actinomycetes bacterium (assembly GCA_903862565.1). GTDB lineage: Bacteria > Actinomycetota > Actinomycetes > Mycobacteriales > Mycobacteriaceae > Mycobacterium. Next base: position 6,551 of record CAIOYU010000603.1, read on the forward strand.
ACCGACGTCTACGCCCGCAACGTCGACGCCCGTCAACAGCTCAATGCGCTGGCCGAGGTCCGCGACACGCTGCCGGCATGGCGCATCATCGCTCCGGCCCCGGCCGAGGAACTCCTGGGCTACTACCGCGAGGCTGAAGCCGCGACGGGGGTCGGCTGGAACTACCTCGCGGCGATCAACTTCGTCGAGACCCGATTCGGGAGCATCAACGGCACCAGCAACGCCGGCGCGCAGGGACCGATGCAGTTCATGCCTCCGACGTGGGCGATGTACGGAAAGGGCGACGTCCACTCGCCACGCGACGCCATCATGGCTGCGGCCCGTTATCTGGCTGCCAGCGGTTTCGCGTCCAGCCCCGACCGCGCGATCTTTGCGTACAACAACGCAAACACCTATGTTCGGGCGGTCAGCGACTACGCGGCATTGATCGCCTCGGACCCCGCGGCGTTCCCGGGGTATTACCGCTGGGAGGTCTACTACCTGACCACCGCCGGCGACGTGCTGCTGCCGATCGGCTACACATCGGACACCCGGATTCTGGCGCGGGAGTACCTAGCGACGCATCCGCAGTAGCACTGATGCCACTGCCGCCGAACGTCGATCGCTCCGGAGCGCTGCACCGCACCGGCGGGGGCGCGCTGATCGCCCTGATTCTGGGCGATCTGCTCGACCTCGCCACTTCGAGGTCGCTGCTCCTGACCGATCCGTCGCCGTCGTTCCTGGTTGAGGCGCGGCAGTGGCTCGACATCTGGACCAGTCCGGTGGCACTGGGCACCGCAGTCGCCGCGCTGGTCCTGTGGTTCACC
>CAIOYU010000604.1 GCA_903862565.1 uncultured Actinomycetes bacterium
GGACGCTGTGCGCGTACTCAATGACGACGAGGCGTGGGATCTGTTGGCCAGCGTCTCGCTGGGCCGGCTGGTCACCAACGTCGGCGGTCAGGTGGAGATCTTCCCGGTCAACTTCGCCACTCAGGACAACACCATTCTCTTCCGCACTGCCGAGGGAACGAAGCTGTTCGGCACCGTCATGAACGAACAGGTGTTGTTCGAGGCCGACGATCACACGGCTGCCCAGGGATGGAGCGTGGTCATCCGCGGCACCGCTCGGGTGCTCACTACTACCGGCGAGATACACGAGGCTGACCGCGCCGCGCTCATACCCTGGGTTCCCAGCGAGAAACTGCGTTATGTGCGGATCACTGCGGATCAGATGAGCGGTCGGCATTTCCGGTTCGGTTCAGAGCCCGAACACGGCAGCTTGCCGGGCTGAGTTACCCCGGGATCCATTACCGTGCAATCTATGAAAGACGCCCGATCGACCCGCTCCTGCGGGAAGTATTCGATCTCTAATTGTGGGTTGCCGCGCACTGGCCGGTCCGTACGGATCGTGGCTCTCCTGCTTGCGGTCGCGACGTTTTCGGCGACGGCGTGCGGGCGTGGAAGAGACGGCGATGGCCGGACCGATCAGCCCACCGCCGTCGAATTGCGGGCCTGCGCGGTCGATGCGCCCGGTGCGTGGCTGGACGCGATCGGCGGCAGCGCTATTGATACCGGTGGAGCGACAACCAGCCCCCGCGCGGTCGGTCCTGATGGCGATGTCGTTGCTGTTCGTGATAGCGGAGAGACGCAAGATCTACTGCTCATCGATACTGACAGATCAGTGCGTGAGCTCTACGCACTGCCGGAGCCCGCCATGTTTACGATCGGCGATGTGGGCCTCGACGACCGATGGATTGTCTTCGCGATTGAACGTCATCCGCGTAATGCCAATGGTGTGCTCCCGCAGATGAAGCGCATCGAACTAATCGATCGACAGACCGGTGCGCGGAGCACGGTGACCGAGCAGTCTGATGCAGACGGTGCAGCCAAACCTGATCGGAATGTGCTCGACCGTTTCGTGCTGTCCGATGGGAAGGTCTACTGGATAACCCGCGACGAGTACAACAGCGAGGCTGGAGTGTTGCACTCTTTCGACCCGCTGACGGTTCGCGGGACCGTTATCGCGTCCGGCCCGATCAGTGATCTTCTAGCCGGCGCTGACTGGCCGAGAGTGCCTGTGAAGGTTCCACCCACCCTCACGGGGCTTTCCGCTGAGGCTCTGGCTTCGCTGGGCACTGACGGTGTCGCTTTCGGATGGACCAATCCACTGGCGAGCGGTGGAACCGAGATCGGTTACTGGTCACCGCAGACGGGCCGCGTCACTGTGGTCGGCGTCGACGTCGACATCACAAAGTTCCGCCTGCCCGTGCTGGTCTTCGATTCATTCGTCATCCTCAACTCGGGGGGTTCGACGACGATGTTGGGTTCCTCTGCGACCATCGTTGATACTCGATCGGGAGCAGTGGCTGAGCTGATTCCACGCATTCCCGGGCAGTACGACCGGGCCGTTGCCTCCATGGGCGGAACCCTTGCGCTTGCTCTCTGGTCGCGTGCGGTCGACGGATCCAAGCAGGCGGACTATGCCGCGGGCATGCTTCGAACCGGCGCGCTGGCGGCGCTTGCCTGCTGATCAGCAGGAGCCGATGTCCTGAGTGATGTCAGACTCGGGGCCCTCAGACCCAGTAGGGCACCCGCGCCCGATACTGCCGCAACGCGAGCGCGGCCGCGCACCAGCCCAAGACAGTGAGGACACCAACGACCACCCAATGCCGAGGCTCTTGATCCGCGCCTAGTAGCGGCGCCCGCAGGATGTCGAGGTAGTGCAGCAACGGGTTGAGTTCGATGATCTTCGACCAGCGGCCGGCACCCTGCTGTTCGAGGGTGCTGGCGTTCCAGATGATCGGTGTCATGAAGAACAGCAGTTGCACCAGCGAGGCCAGCAGTGGCCCGATGTCGCGGTAGCGCGTGGACAGGATCCCGAAACAGAACGACACCCAGACGCAGTTGATCATGATCAGAAGTAGTGCCGGAATCACCGTCAGATCAGCCCACGACCACGGTTTGGGGTAGATGATCGCGATCACCACGAAGATCAC
>CAIOYU010000605.1 GCA_903862565.1 uncultured Actinomycetes bacterium
CACCGCCGAGATCGTCGCGCGGATCGAGCACGCCGCGCGGACAGCCCACGAGAAGGCCCTCGCCACTGGACTTTCGACCAGTCTTGCCAATGCCAACCTGGCGGCCAAGGCGATGGCCCCGGCCCGCACACTCCTCGACGACGAGCCCGGCCTCCCGACCCGGCCCAACCGCATTTATCTGCGCGCACAGCCCAATCCGCAGTTTCAGCCTTCCGGATATGCCAATTCTGTGTAGCGTCAGTCAGACGGCCAACGTATTCGTGCGGGCACGGCGTTGGCTCCTGCCGATTCGAGATGACTGATGAGCTAAGAGGGGCAACGTGGACGAGATCCTGGCGAGGGCCGGAATCTTCCAGGGAGTCGATCCCGGCGCTGTTTCCGCGCTGACCAAGCAACTCCAGCCGGTGGATTTCCCGCGTGGGCACACCGTGTTCGCCGAGGGTGAGCCGGGCGACCGGCTTTACATCATCATTTCGGGCAAGGTGAAGATCGGCCGCCGGTCCCCGGACGGCCGCGAGAACCTGCTCACGATCATGGGCCCGTCGGACATGTTCGGTGAGCTGTCGATCTTCGACCCCGGCCCGCGGACGTCGAGTGCCACCACGATCACCGAGGTGCGCGCGGTGTCCATGGACCGCGACGCGCTCAAAGCCTGGATCACCGACAGGCCCGAGATCGCCGAGCAGCTTCTGCGCGTGCTCGCCCGCCGGCTGCGACGGACCAACAACAATCTCGCCGACCTGATCTTCACCGACGTTCCGGGCCGGGTGGCCAAGCAGCTGCTGCAGCTCGCCCAGCGTTTCGGCACCCAGGAGGGTGGCGCGATGCGCGTCACCCACGACCTGACCCAGGAGGAGATCGCGCAGTTGGTCGGAGCCTCGCGCGAGACCGTCAACAAGGCCCTCGCCGACTTCGCCCACCGCGGTTGGATCCGCCTGGAGGGCAAGAGTGTGCTGATCTGCGACTCCGAACGCCTGGCGCGCCGAGCGCGCTAGGAGGGCTGCGCGCGAAGGTAGTTCAACTGCGTGCGCACCGAGGCCTCGGCTGCATCCCACAGCTTCTCGTCGACGTCGGTGTAGACGTGTTCGACGACCTGCCGCGCGGTGGCGTCCTCGCCCAGCGCCCTGAGCGCCCCGCGCACCTGCTCCAGCCGCTCGTGACGATGCGCGAGGTACATCGCGGCGACAGCGGCCAGGTCGTCGAGTTCGGGCCCGTGGCCGGGCAGCACGGTGCGTCGGCCCAGCGCGTGGAGCCGGCGCAACGATTCGAGATAGTCGACCAGTCTGCCGTCCTCGTCGTCGAGCACGGTGGTCCCGCGGCCCAGCACCGTATCGCCGGTCAGCACTGCGTCGTCGAGCACGAAGCTCACCGAGTCACCGGTGTGACCGGGTGTGGCCAGCACGGTGATCCGCAGCCCTGCCGCCTCGATGACCTCGCCGTCGCGCAACTGCGCGCCGCGGCGGCGCAGGAACCCGCTGCCCACCGCTCGCACCGTCGCCCCGGTGGCGTCGACGATCGTGTCGATGCCGTCGGTGTGATCACCGTGGCGGTGGCTGATGAGAACCAACGGGATTCGGCCCAGCGCGGCCAGGCGGCCCAGGTGCTCGGCATCGTCGGGACCCGGATCGACGACGACCATCTCGTCGCCACCGGGAGCGCGGAGAACCCAGGTGTTGGTGCCCTCGAGCGTAAGCAGGCCGGGGTTGTCGCACAGCAGCACCGAGGCGGTCTCGGTGACGGGCCGCAGGACGCCGTAGGCCGGATGGCTCACGCCGGTCTCACACGACCTCGACGATGAGTTCGACCTCTACCGGGGCATCCAGCGGCAGCTCGGCGACACCCACCGCCGAGCGGGCGTGGACACCGGCGTCACCGAAGACCTCGCCGAGGAACTCCGAGGCGCCGTTCACCACGCCGGGCTGACCGCTGAACCCCGGGGACGACGCGACGAAGCCGACCACCTTGACGATCCGGGTGACGGAGTCGATGCCCACCAGGGCGTCGATGGCCGCCAGCGCATTCAGTGCGCACTGCCGGGCGGCCGCTTTGGCCTGCTCCGGGGTCACCGATCCCGGCGCTCCATCGGCGCCGACTTTGCCGGTGTGAGCGATTTCCCCGCCCTCCAGCGGCAGTTGGCCGGAGGTGTACACCAGGTTTCCGGTCCGCACCGCCGGGACGTAGGCCGCGAGCGGCTTGGCCACCGACGGCAGGGTGATGCCCAGTTGCGCCAGGCGCGAACTGGGCGTGCTCACTTCGGCCTCTTCAGGTACGCGACGTGCTGTTCGCCGGTGGGGCCGACCAGTACCGAGACGAGTTCCCAGCCGTCGGCGCCCCACTGGTCGAGGATCTGCTTGGTCGCGTGCGTGAGCAACGGCACCGTGGCGTACTCCCACGTGGTTGGTTGGTTCATAGGCCGAAGCCTAACGCCGACCAATAGCATGCAGGAGTGGCTACCGACTTCGACGACGGCAGGGACGACAGCGGGTTCGGCTGGCCGTCACGACTGACCAAGGCCCGCCTGCATTTCGTCAGCGGCAAGGGCGGAACCGGTAAGACCACCGTCGCCGCAGCGCTGGCGCTGACGCTGGCCGCCGGCGGGCGCAGGGTGCTGCTGGCGGAACTCGAAGGGCGCCAAGGGATTGCGCAGCTGTTCGACGTTCCCCCGCTGCCCTACGCCGAGGTGAAGGTGGCCACCGCCGACGGCGGGGGGCACGTCAACGCGCTGGCCGTCGACATCGAGGCGGCCTTCCTGGAATACCTCGACATGTTTTACAACCTGGGCATCGCCGGGCGGGCCATGCGCCGGGTCGGGGCCATCGAGTTCGCCACCACGATCGCGCCCGGGCTGCGTGATGTGCTGCTGACCGGCAAGATCAAGGAGATCGCGGTGCGGATCGACCCGAACACCAAGCGCCCGGCGTACGACGCCGTCGTCGTCGACTCCCCGCCGACGGGCCGGATCGCCAGGTTCCTCGACGTCACCAAAGCTCTGTCCGACCTGGCCAAGGGCGGCCCGGTGCACTCCCAGGCCGAGGGGGTGGTGCGGTTGCTGCACTCCGAGCAGACGGCGATCCACCTGGTGACCCTGCTGGAGGCTCTGCCCATCCAGGAGACCATCGAGGCGGTCGAGGAACTCGAGGGCCTGGGGTTGCCGATCGGGAGTGTGATCGTCAACCGCAACATCCCGCCGTTCCTTCCGCCCGCCGATCTGGCCCGTGCGGCCGAGGGCGAGATCGACGCCGAGGCCGTCCGTGCCGGTTTGTCCCGGGCGGGAATCTCTCTGGACGACAACGATTTCGCAGGTCTGCTGACCGAGACCATCGAGCACGCAACCCGGATTCAGTCGCGCGCCGAGAGCGAGACCCTGCTCGAGAGCCTGGACGTCCCGATCCTGCAACTGCCGACCATCGCCGACGGGGTCGATCTGGGCAGCCTGTACGAGTTGGCGGAAGCCCTTGCCCAGCAAGGCGTCCGATGACGATGAAGGAAGGCCAACGATGAGCGGCGCACCACAACTTCTGGATATGAAGTCCATCCTGTCCGACAGGTCGAACCGCGTCGTGGTGTGCTGCGGCGCCGGCGGTGTGGGCAAGACCACCACGGCCGCGGCGATGGCCCTGCGCGCGGCGGAGTACGGCCGCCACGTGGTGGTCCTGACCATCGACCCCGCCAAGCGTCTGGCACAGGCCCTGGGCATCAAGGAACTTGGTAACACACCGCAGCAGGTGCCACTGGGACCGGAGGTGCCCGGCCAGTTGCACGCGATGATGCTCGACATGCGCCGGACGTTCGACGACATGGTGATCGAACACTCCGGACCCGAACGGGCCCAATCGATTCTGGACAACCAGTTCTATCAGACGGTGGCCACCTCACTGGCCGGCACACAGGAATACATGGCCATGGAGAAGCTGGGGCAACTGCTCTCCGCGGACCGCTGGGACCTGGTGGTGGTGGACACCCCGCCCTCACGCAACGCCCTGGATTTCCTGGACGCACCGAAGCGACTCGGCAGCTTCATGGACAGCCGACTGTGGAAGCTGCTGCTGGGACCGGGCCGCGGTATCGGCAGGCTGGTGACGGGCGTGATGGGCCTGGCGATGAAGGCGATCTCGACCATTCTCGGCTCTCAGATGCTTTCCGACGCCGCCGCCTTCGTGCAGTCGCTGGACTCCACCTTCGGCGGGTTCCGGGAGAAGGCCGACCGCACCTATGAACTGCTCAAGCGGCACGGGACCCAGTTCGTGGTGGTCTCGGCTGCCGAACCCGACGCCTTGCGGGAAGCCACCTTCTTCGTCGACCGACTCTCCGCGGAGGGCATGCCCCTGGCCGGGCTGATCCTCAACCGGACCCATCCGATGCTGAGCGCGTTGACCGTGGAGCGCGCCATCGACGGCGCCTACGACCTCGAGAATGCCGGGACGGACGCAGGCGGGAGTGCGCTGGCTGCCGGGGTGCTGCGCATCCATGCCGACCGTGGCCAGACCGCCAAGCGGGAAATACGTCTGTTGTCGCGATTCACCGGCGCCAACCCGCATGTACGGGTGGTGGGGGTGCCGTCGCTGCCCTTCGACGTGTCCGATCTCGACGCCCTGCAGGCGGTCGCCGATCAGATCACGGGCGAGACCTGAGCTTTCGGCTCAGCTGACGATGCGCTGCTTGCGCTGGACGGAGAAGAATTCCGCCCACGAGACCACCTCGGGATGCTGCTTGAGCAGCGCACGCCGTTGACGCTCGGTCATGCCGCCCCACACCCCGAACTCGACACGGTTGTCGAGGGCGTCGGCTCCGCACTCGGCCATCACCGGACAGTGCCGGCAGATGATGGCCGCTTTTCGCTGCGCGGCACCGCGCACGAAGAGCTGGTCAGGGTCAGTCGCACGACACAGCGCTTTGGACACCCAGGCAATCCGGGCTTCGGCGTCTGCCCCTTGGAGTGAACTGAGTGCAGCTGAGCTGGTCCTGCGGGCAGCGGGCCGAGTCCCCGACACGGGCGATCCCCTTCGTCCGAGCCGCCCGGTAAGGCGGCTGTTCCCTGCGGTGAAGGTCCGTTGCGACCTACGCCACACTGCGATCGGAGTGTTATCTACGTCGCACTGAATGCATAAGTTAGGTGGTCAGGTGTCATTTGCGCAACAGTCAAGTCGCAGGTTTTTTGGCACGAACGTCCAGTCCAGCCATGAACTGCGCTTTTGCAGCCAAATTGCCGGGAACTTCCTACCCGGTTCGACCGTTATTGATCCGCTGCGGGGACGTTCCACACGCCATCGGCGTGGCTCAGTACGCTGTCACCCATGTCGGAACGGCGGCCAGCCGGTCGCACCATCATCAAGATGGCGTGGAGCTGCCTGCTGGCCAGTGTGGTCCTAGCGGGGTTCCTGTTCCCTGTCGTCGGCGGGCTCGGCCTGGTATCCAACCGGGCCTCCGACATCGTGGCCAACGGTTCGGCACAGCTGCTCGACGGCGACATTCCGGCGGTCAGCACCATGGTCGACGCCGAGGGCGGCACCATCGCCTGGCTCTATTCGCAGCGTCGCTTCGAGGTACCCGGCGACAAGATCGCCGACACCATGAAGCTGGCCATCGTCGCGATCGAGGACAAGCGCTTCCCCGACCACAACGGCGTGGACTGGAAGGGCACCCTGACCGGCCTGGCGGGGTACGCGTCAGGGGATCTGGAGACCCGCGGCGGCTCGACGATCGAGCAGCAGTACGTCAAGAACTATCAACTGCTGGTGACCGCACAGACCGATGCGGAGCGACGAGCGGCGGTCGAGGCCACTCCCGCCCGGAAGCTGCGCGAGATTCGCATGGCCCTGACGCTGGACAAGACGCTGAGCAAGCCGGAGATCTTGACCCGGTACCTCAATCTGGTGTCCTTCGGCAACAACGCCTTCGGCATTCAGGATGCCGCCCAGACCTACTTCGGCGTGGACGCCTCGGCCCTGAATTGGCAGCAATCTGCGCTGTTGGCCGGCCTGGTGCAGTCGACCACCGCGCTCAACCCCTACACCAACCCGGACGGGGCACTCGCTCGCCGTAATCTGGTGCTGGACACCATGATCGATCAGTTGCCCGACAAGGCCGCCGAACTCACCAAGGCCAAGCAGGCACCGCTGGGCATCCTGCCTCGGCCCAACGAACTGCCACGCGGCTGTATCGCCGCCCGCGATCGGGCCTTCTTCTGCGAGTACGCCCAGGAGTACCTCGCCCACGCCGGGCTGAGCAAGGAGCAGGTGGCCAAGGGCGGTTACCTGATCCGGACGACGCTGGACCCCGCCGTCCAGGACGACGCGAAGGAGTCGGTGGATTCCATCGCCGCGCCGGATCTCGAAGGCATTGCCAGCGTGATGAACATCGTGCTGCCCGGAAAGACCAGCCACCCGCTCGTCGCGATGGTCAGCAACCGCACCTACGGTCTTGATCCCGGGCAAACCGTTCAGCCGCAACCGTTCTCGTTGGTCGGCGACGGCGCCGGGTCGATCTTCAAGATTTTCACCACCGCGGCGGCACTGGACCTCGGCCTGGGCACCGGTGCCATCCTCGACGTGCCCGGGCGTTTCGACGCCAAGGGCCTGGGCGAGGGCGGCGCCAAGGGCTGCCCCAAGGAAACCTGGTGCGTGGAGAACTACAAGGATCCGCGCTGGCGCACGATGGGGGTCACCGAGGCGCTGGCGAAGTCGCCCAACACCGCCTTCGCCAAGCTCATCTCGCAGGTGGGGGTGTCTCGCACGGTCGACATGGCCGTGCGACTGGGGCTGCGGTCCTACGCCGAGCCGGGCACCGCCCGGGCCTACAACCCGGACAGCAACGAGAGCCTGGCCGATTTCATCAAGCGGCAGAACCTCGGAACCTTCACTCTCGGCCCCTTCGAGGTCAACCCGCTGGAACTGGCCAACGTGGCGGCGACCCTGGCATCCGGTGGAATGTGGTGCCCGCCCAACCCGATCGAGAAGGTCTTCGACCGCCGCGGCAACGAGGTCGCGGTCAACGCCGAGGCCTGCGAGCAGGTGGTGCCCGAAGGGCTGGCCAACACCCTGTCCAACGCACTGAGCCATGACACCACCGTCGGCACGGGTGCACCCGCCGCCGGGGCGGCCGGTTGGACCTTGCCGATGTCGGCCAAGACCGGCACCACCGAGGCGCACCGGTCCTCGGGCTTTCTGGGCTACACCAACCGCTACGCAGCGGTGAACTACATCTACGACGATTCAACCGATCCCAGCGACATCTGCTCCTTCCCCTTGCGCCAATGCATCGAGGGCGATCTCTTCGGCGGCAAGGAACCGGCAGAGACGTGGTTCACGGTGATGAACCCGATCGCCGAGGATTTCGGCGAGGTGAAGATGCCGCCCACCGATCCCCGCTACGTCGACGGCGCCCCGAGTTCCCGCGTGCCCAACGTCAGCGGGATGAGCCAGGAGAGGGCGCGAGAAGAGTTGCGCGCCCAGGGATTCCAAGTTGCCGATCAGGTGACCACCCAGAACAGCACCACCGCGGCAGGCACCGTCATCGGGACCTCACCCGGCGGGCAGACGGTGCCCGGCATCATCGTCACACTGTTGGTCAGCAACGGCGTCGCGCCCCCGCCACCACCGCCCCCCTCCCCGCCGCCCGGCGCGCCGCCACCACCGCCCCCGCCCGGGATGCCGGAGATCGGTTCGACCGTCGTCGAGATTCCCGGCCTGCCGCCCATCACGGTGCCGATGATCGCGCCGCCGGCACCTCCTGAAGAAGGCGCCCCGCCGCCTCCGTAACGGCGGCGCAACGGCGGCTCACACACCGGCAACTGGCAGTAGTCTGCCTACATGGCTGCACCTGCCTTGAAGAGATCGGCGATCGCCGCGGCCGGGTCCGCCGCGATGGCCGTCGGGTACGCAACGGTCATCGAGCGCAATGCCTTCATCGTGCGCGAGGTGACGATGCCCGTGCTCACCCCGGGCTCAACGCCCCTGCGGGTGCTGCACCTATCCGACATCCACATGCGTCCGGCCCAGCGCCACAAGCAGGCCTGGCTGCGCGAACTCGCCGGCTGGGAACCGGATCTGGTGGTCAACACCGGAGACAACCTGGCGCACCCCAAGGCCGTTCCGGCGGTGGTGCAGTCGCTGGGAGACCTGCTGGCCGTGCCGGGGCTGTTCGTCTTCGGGAGCAACGACTATTTCGCCCCGAGGCTCAAAAACCCGGCGAAGTACCTCACCGACAGCGACCACCGCTCCCACGGCAACCCGCTTCCCTGGCAGGACCTGAGGGCGGCGTTCAGCGAGCGGGGCTGGCTGGACTTGACCCACACCCGGCGGGAGGTGGAGGTGGCGGGGCTGACGATCGCCACGGCCGGGGTCGACGACGCCCACCTCGGCCGTGACCGCTACGACACCATCACCGGCCGTCCGAACCCGGCTGCCAACCTGAGCCTGGGAGTCACCCATGCCCCGTACACGAGGGTGCTCGACCGGTTCGCCGCCGACGGCTACCAGTTGGTGATGGCCGGACACACCCATGGCGGGCAGCTTTGCGTGCCGTTCTACGGGGCGCTGACGACCAACTGCGACATCGACCGCACTCGGGCCAAGGGAGCCTCCCGCTGGGGCGCTCAGACGGCCCTGTACGTCTCTGCCGGGATCGGCACCTCCCCGTTCGCGCCGTTCCGATTCTGCTGCCGGCCCGAGGCCACTCTGCTGACGCTGGTGGCGTCCCCGATCGGCGGGCGCGACTCGGAGCGGGTGGTGGTGCGCTCCACGCCGACCGCGTCGGTGCACTAGTCACCCATGACGACGGTTGCCTTCCGTGGGCGGGCCCGGGACTGGGCCGACGAGGCCGTCCGCCTGATCGAGGCTGATACCCGGCGCAGCGCCGACACCCACCTCCTGAGGTATCCGCTGCCGTCGTCGTGGCGTGACAGGTTCGACGTCGATCTGTATCTCAAGGATGAGTCGACGCACATCACCGGCAGCCTCAAACATCGGCTGGCGCGGTCGCTCTTCCTCTACGGGTTGTGCAACGGCTGGATCACCGAGGGCACCACGGTCGTGGAGGCCTCGTCGGGTTCGACAGCGGTCTCGGAGGCCTATTTCGCCGCACTGCTGGGCGTGCCGTTCATCGCGGTGATGCCGGCCTCGACCAGCCGGTCGAAGATCGCGCTCATCGAATCCCACGGCGGCAGTTGCCATTTCGTCGCGCATGCCGGTCAGGTCAATGCCGAGGCTCGCCGCCTGGCCGACGAGACCGGCGGACATTTCCTGGACCAGTTCACCAACGCCGAGCGAGCGACCGACTGGCGCGGCAACAACAACATCGCCGAATCCATCTACGCCCAGATGGAGTGCGAGCGGCACCCGGTTCCATCCTGGATCGTGGTCGGTGCGGGCACCGGCGGCACCAGCGCGACGATCGGCCGTTACGTTCAGTACAGCCGCCACCGCACCCGATTGTGCGTCGTCGATCCGGAGAACTCGGCGTTCTTCCCCGCCTACGCCTCCGGGCGCCGCGACGTTGTCACCAAGGCGTCCTCGCGTATCGAGGGCATCGGACGGCCGCGGGTCGAGCCGTCCTTCCTGCCGGCGGTCATCGACCGGATGGTCCAGATTCCCGACGCCGCCTCGGTGGCCGGTGCGCACCACGTCTCCCGGGTGCTGGGGCACCGGGTGGGCCCGTCGACCGGGACCAACATCTGGGGGGCGTTCGGCCTGCTGACCGAGATGGCCGCCACCGGCGTGAGCGGCTCGGTGGTGACCCTGATCTGCGACAGTGGTGAGCGTTACGCCGACACTTATTTCGACGACGGCTGGCTGGCCGCCCACGAGTTGCAGCCTGGCGACTACGCCGAGGTGCTGGCGGAGTTCGAGCGCTCCGGCTCATGGCCGGAACCGGTGGCTCCGGCAACGCGCTCCTGAGGCCGTTTGGCCCGGCAGGGTCGCGGTGCGATAGGCTGTCGACGCTTCACGCGGGGTGTGGCGCAGCTTGGTAGCGCGCTTCGTTCGGGACGAAGAGGTCGTGGGTTCAAATCCCGCCACCCCGACAGTGTGAATAGCCCCCACCGGCACTTATCGGTGGGGGTTTTTTCTACCAGCAGCTCGTCCGGGGGCGCGCGGTGTTTTCGATCTGATCTTCACCAACGGCCCCGTCAGACCGGACTACGCCGCCCAGGTGCTCGACATCTTCATCCGCGGCGTTACCCGATGGCGCTGCCGCCTAGCGAGTGCGGCGACGACTCAGAATGAACGCCTCGGCTCCGAGGTAAACGGCCAGGGATGCGACCACCGCGGCGATGATCATCGGATACCGGCCGGCCAGTCCGTCGGTGGAGGTCTGCCGGAGCAGGATTCCCAGATAGGCCCAGATGAGCACCAGCCCGTAGGCCACATCGCGATTACGCAGCATGACGGTCGTCCCGATCACCATGGCGACGAGCACGATGATCACCGCCCAGACGTACTCGGAGAGCCCAAAGCCGGTCCAGCCCATGCTCACCAGCAGAACGGTGAAGTTGGCGACCGTGGCCACGGTGCTCCAGCCGAAGTAGACACCGAACGGCACACCGATGAAAGCCCGTTGCCGGCCGGTCAGATCGGCCTTGCGAAGCGTCACCGAGATCAACGCAAGACATGTCAGGATCACCACGATGAGTACGGCCGAGAGCGCGATCCGGTCGTAATGCCAGGCGAACACCCACGCGGTGTTGGCCAGCGACGAGATCGAGAACAGCACCCCCACCCGGTTGAGCAGCGCGGAATCGGCGGCGGTGTCGGGGCGATCCCGGAACAGCCCGAGTTGGTAGAGCACATGGGCGCCGAGCAGCAGGTAGATCACACCCCAGATGGAGAACGTGATCCCGGCCGGGGTGAACAGGCTCGGGTAGGCATCCGACACGTCACCGGTACTACGCCCGTTGAGCGGCAACGCGTTCGCCAGGACATTGGCTCCGATCATGGCCAGATAGGTGATCAGCACCAGCGCCTGAATCGGCCTGCGATTGACGCTTACCGTCTTGGTCGCCGTGGTCATCTCTACAGCCTTCCCGCCGCGTCCCGGCCGGCCGCGCGACCGGAGAAGAGGCAGCCACCCAGGAATGTTCCCTCGAGTGCGTTGTAGCCGTGCACTCCGCCGCCGCCGAACCCGGCGACCTCACCGGCGGCGTACAAGCCGTCGATCGGATTGCCGTCCGCGCCCAGCGCCCGCGATGAAAGATCCGTCTGTATGCCGCCCAAAGTCTTTCGGGTCAGGACATGCAGTTTGACCCCGATCAGCGGTCCGGCATCGGGATCGAGGATGCGGTGCGGGGAGGCCGTACGGGCGATCCGGTCGCCGAGGTAGCGGCGCGAATTGCGGATCCCCTGCACCTGAGCGTCTTTGGAGTACGGGTTGGCCATCTGCATGTCTCGCGCCTCGATCTGGGCGCGGATCTCCGCGGGATCCAGCAGTGGGGTGTCGGTGAGTTTGTTCATCATCGCGACCAGTTCCTCGAGGTTGTCGGCCACCACGAAGTCCGCGCCCTTGTCTTTGAACGCTTCCACCGGTCCGGGTGCACCCTTGCCCAGCACCCGTTCCTTGACCATCGCCGCCTTGTCGCGGTTGGTGATGTCGGGGTTCTGTTCGGAACCCGACAGCGCGAACTCCTTCTCGATGATCTTCTGGGTCAGGATGAACCAACTGTGGTCGTAACACGCGATCTCGGGGGTGGTCCGCAGGTAGCGCAGGGTGCCCAGGGTGTCGTAGCCGGGCAGGTAGGGCGCCGGCAGGCGTCGGCCCAGCGCGTCGAACCACATCGACGACGGGCCGGGCAGGATGCGGATGGCGTGGTCGGGCCAGATCGGATCCCAGTTCTGCACACCCTCGGTGTAGTGCCACATCCGGTCGCGGTTGACCAGTCGTACACCGCTGTCCGCGGCGATGTCGAGCATGCGGCCGTCGACGTACTCGGGTACCCCGGTGATCATCGACTTCGGCGGGGTGCCCATCCGGTCCGGCCAGTAGCGGCGCACGATGTCGTGGTTGCCGCCGATACCGCCGGAGGTGATGACGACGGCCTGTGCCCGCAACTCGAAGTCTCCCAACCGATCCCGGTTGGACGGGGCACCGCGGGGTGCGTCGTCGGGCGCCAGCAGTGCGCCGCGCACACCGGTGACCGCACCCCCGTCGAAGATCAGTTCGTCGACGCGATGACGGTGGTGGAAGCTCACCAGGCCCCGCCCGGCGGCGGCCAGCGCCGAGTCGACGAAGGGATCGACGACGCCGGTCCCGGTGCCCCAGGCGACGTGGAAACGGGGCACCGAGTTGCCGTGGCCGTCGGCGCGGAGATCACCGCGCTCAGCCCAACCCACCGTCGGCAGGAAGCTGATGCCGTGCTCAGCGAGCCAGGACCGCTTCTCCCCGGCGGCGAACTCGACGTAGGCCCGGGCCCACCGCTGCGCCCAGACGTCCTCGTCGTCAAGCCGGTCGAACGCCGCACTGCCGCACCAGTCGTTCCAGGCCAGTTCGATGGAGTCCTTGACGCCCATCCGACGCTGCTCGGGGCTGTCGACCAGGAACAGCCCGCCGAACGACCACCACGCCTGACCGCCGAGGTTGGCGGCGTTCTCCTGGTCGACGACGGCGACCTTTTTACCGCGACTGGTCAGTTCATGCGTTGCGACCAGCCCGGCCAGTCCGGCGCCGACCACGATGACGTCTGCATCCATGCCCTGACCGTACCGGGGGCCGGCCCGGAATCGTCGCGGTTAGAGCCGGTCCTTGACCGCCGCGGACAACCGGGCGCCGTCGCACTGGCCCGCCGCGATCGCGGTGGCCGCCTTCATGACCTGGCCCATCTGCTTCACCGAGGGCCGTTCACCGATCTCCTCGGCCACCTGGGCGATCGCGGTGTCGACGACATCGGCGACCTCGGCGTCGGTCAGCGGTGTCGGCAGGTACTCGTCGATGATCCGGGCTTCGGCGTGCTCCTCGGCGGCCAGTTCGCCGCGGCCGTTCTGGGTGTAGATCTCAGCGGCCTCGCTGCGCTTCTTGGCCTCCCGCGACAGCACCTTGATCACCTCGTCGTCGGTGAGTTCGCGGGCCTGCTTGCCGGAGACCTCTTCGGTCTGGATCGCGGCCAGCATCATGCGCAACGTCGCGGTTCGTAGCTTGTCCTGGTTCTTCATTGCCTCGGTGAGATCAGCCCTCAGCTGGTCTTTGAGTTCCGCCATGGTTGCCCACGCTACGCTCGCCGAGGAGGCGAGGCGCTAAAGACCCGGCCGCAGAGCCGAACTCAGTGCGCTGAGCGGGATGTGGGGCGCAACCACACCCCCGGTCATCGACCAGACCGGCATCCCCGGGGTGAAGTCGATCGGGGTGTCACGGGCCACCGGGTAGTCCGGCATGTAGAGGATCAGCTCGTCGGGGGTCAGCGCCCAGGCCTTGTATCCCCCGGAGTACACCTTGTCCGGCGTCCACCGCTCGGGGATGAACGGGTAGGTGTTGGGTTCGTGCGGCGGCGGCGCCTGGTCCAGCGCGGCCTGGATGTACGGCGCACCCAGCCTGGGGATCGCGCCGACGTCGACCAGGTCGGCAAGTTGCACCTGGCGCCCGGACGCGGAATCGAAGGAGAAAGTCCGGTACGCGCTCTGGATGGCCGGCCCCTCGATACGGCCCGTGCTCTCCGAGTCGTAGGTCTCGTGGAACACCACGGTGCGGATGTCGCCGTGCCGGAACACCTCGAAATCGGCACGCCCCCGGCTGTTCTGGACCATGGCCTTGGCCACCGACCGCCAGTTGTTCATCAGGGTCGACAGGTAGTCAGCGATCGCGCCGCCGGCGACCGGATCGTCGATCTCCGCGGGGATCGCGATATCGATCTCCCGCACCGCGTTTCGATCGGAGAGCACCGAGGCGCGGCAGTACTGCCCGTTCCACTGCCCGCCGATCCGGTCGCAGAACGACGCGGCCGATGCGGCGGCGGCGGGTGCGGTGACCATCGCGGTGGCCGTGACGACCGTCGAAGCTAGCCCGGCCCAACGCATCTCAGGGCAACTCGACTTTGGCTGCCCGCCAGGTGCCGTCGATCTTCTCCAGGGTCATCTTCATCCGGCTGCGGTCCACGCGCGGGTCGGGAAGCTTGGTGTTGGACACCGACTGGTCGACGAACAGCAGCACCACGGCCTTGTCCTTGGTGATCGACTGCACGGCGGAGTCCACGACGACGCCGTGGGCGGTGGCCTTGTTCTCGATCAGCAACTGGCGCAGTTCCACACTGGACTGGGTGTACATGTCCTTGAATTCGCCGGTGGCGCCGTCGAGGACCTGCCGGAAGTTCTCGTCGACCTTGTTGGAGTCGATGCTGGTCAGGATTTCCGCGTAGCTCACGGCGGTGCGCTGCGCGTCGGCCCTGGCCTGGTTCAGTTGGCGTTGCTGCCAGAGGTTCCATCCCAGCACGCCTGCCACGGCGAGCGCGGCGATCACAGCGGCGGCCAGGGCCAGAACCTGCCGACTGGGACGCGCGGGCGACTCCGGCGAGTCTGCCACCTCGACGGCCTCCGCGGCCTCCACGGCCTCCAGGGCCTCGTCCCCGTCGACGGTCCCGGGTCTCTCGGGCGTCTCGGGAGGCGCTTCTTCGGTCACTGCCGCATCTTCGCTCATCAGCGGGGCGGCTCGATCGGCAGGGTGGGGCCGCCGTAGGTGGTCGGGATCGAGTACCTGCCCTGGGGCGACCGATCGGTCTGCTGACCGAGATCGGCGCCGACCGGTGGGCCGGCCGTGTCGTCGCCGGGCGGGCGGGGTGCGTTCTTGGCACCTCGGATCAGGACGCCGGGGTCGTCGTCGCGGCAATAGGTGTACAGGTACGGCTCCGGGTAATCGGCGGTCGACGGGGTCACCCGCGGGGTTCCGTAGTCGCAGGCGTACCGGGGGTAGATGTCGGTGATGGTCCACAGTCCATGGTCGTGCATCGTGCTGGCCATGGCGTCCAGCATCGAACCCCGGTAGTCGGGGAACAGCGCCTTCAGCGCCGGTACCCGTACGTACAGCAGCTGGGAGGTGCTCACCAGGCTACCCAGCAGTTGGCCCATGGTCGCGGAGTTGTCGGTGAAGCTGTCGTCGATATGCGCGAACGTGCGCGGACCCTGCTCGGTCAGTTCCCGGAAGCCCCCGGTCAATCTGTCCATGCCGCCGAGCACGTTGCTCAGGTTGGCCCCGACGGCCGTCATCCCCTCGTTCTGGTCGGCGATCATCCGCAGCGCAACCCGGCTGGTGTTGAGCAGCGAGGTGGTCTCCGGGAGTACCGAGTCCAGTGTGGACAGCAGGTACGTCCCCCCTTCGACGATGTCGGTGAGCTTCTGCGGCCCGGCCTCGCTGAGGCTGAGTTCCCGCTTGATGATCTCGAGTTTCTTCGGGTCGGCCTGACGTAACGCTCCATCGGCGTCGGCCAGCAACTGGGCCAGAGTGACCGGAACCGTGGTGTGGCCCAGGGCGAACGTGCTGCCGTTGGTCAGATACGGCGCCCGGCCGTCGCCGCCGTCGAGGTCGATGTACTGCTCACCGGCCGCCGACAGCCCGGTGACGCGGGCATTGGTGGATTGCGAGATCCGATAGGACGAGTCCAGACGGACGTGCGCGGTGACCCCGGCAGGGACGACGCTGAGCTTCTCCACCTTGCCGATGGGGACGCCGCGCAGCGTGACGTCCTGGTTGGGCAGCAACCCACCGGAGGCGGGCAGCGCGATCGTGACCCGGTAGACCGACGTCAGCGGATTCCACCGC
>CAIOYU010000606.1 GCA_903862565.1 uncultured Actinomycetes bacterium
CCCGAAGGGGATCGTCCACGGACCGACGGGGTTCCTGCTCTTCGCCCACTACACCAGCAACTATTTCTTCGGCCTCGGCACTGACTCGACGATTTTGTGCGGCGCCTCCTCCGGGTGGATCAACGGCCACACCTACAGCATCTATGCCCCACTGCTGCACGGGGCGACGTCGGTGCTCGTCGAGGAACCCGCCAGACTGTCTATGCTCAAGCCGCTGACCGACATCATCGCGACCGCACGACCATCGATTCTCTACCTGCCGGTCACCACCGTGCGGATCCTGAGATCGATCAGTGCGATGTCATCCCCGCTGCATCTGGCTTCACCCCTGGAATCAATCGGGACGATGGGCGAGATGCTGGCGCCGTCCACCGAAGCGTGGTACTCGGACTTCTTCTCAGGAGGTCGGCTGCCCGTGGTCAACACCTATTTCCAGACCGAAACCGGTGGGATTCTGTGCGCGAAGAGGTTCGATCAATCGCCGGGCATCAGCGAGGGGGAGATCGGGCACCTGCCCTGGTTCACCACCATCACCGACGACGAGGACGGCGTGCTGGAACTCAAGGATCCGGTGCCCGGGTTCATGGTCGACATTCTCTCGCCCGACCGAGACACCCAACTACGGAAGTACTTCCCCTCGGGTGCTTACTGCCTTCACGACTACGGATGCATCGAGGACGGCACGCTGTTCTGTTCCGGTCGGTCCGACGACATCGTCAACGTGCGCGGTGTCCGTCTGGCCAGTGGCGAGATCGAGTCGAACGCCCTCTCAATCCCCGACATCATCGAATGCGCCGCCGTGGAGTACCGCAACGCCATGGAGTTGACCGACATGCGGATATTCGCGGTGCTGGGCGACAGCTCACGGCTAGCCGAGGACCCGTATCGCTTCGAGCTCTTCTCGCGGGTGACCTTGCTGCTCAAGGAGACCGTTTCCGACCAGGCGTCGCCCGGATCGATCGTCTTCGTCGAAACCCTGCCCAAGACGATATCGGGCAAAATCATGCGACGTCTTCTGCGTTATCTCGAGCTGCCAGCGACCACGGAGCGCATGGTCGTGACGTTGCCTGAATCCGTTGACATCACGATCCTAGGGACGGTGTAGCCATGAAATCCGTTGAGCCGGCGTTGTTCAGCCTCATAGCACGTGAATTGCGATTGGGTAATGTGGCTCTGTCCCGGGACACCACGCCGTCGGATATTCCGACCTGGGACAGCTTGTCGAATGCTGTTCTGTTCGTGGCTATTCAGAACAACCTGTACGCGGAGTTGTCGTTCGACGACTACGTGTCCTGCTCAACGCTGGGGGAGTTGGCGGATCTTCTCGATTCCCACGGCGTCGATTCCCATCCCGGGGGCTGACGGTCGCGTGCGCGGAGCAGCGCATCAGCGCTGAACAACGCCAGCGCCAGCCAGATCAACGCCAAACCCGTCCAGCGGGTGGCCGACATCGTCTCGTGGCCGGCCAGCAGGCCCCACATCAACTGCAGGGACGGCATGAGGAACTGCAGCAGCCCCATGGTGACCAGGGGCAGTCGCTGAGCGGCCGCGGCGAACAGCATCAGTGTGAACGCGGTGATCACTCCGGAGAGCACCGTGAGGACGATGTGCAGCG
>CAIOYU010000607.1 GCA_903862565.1 uncultured Actinomycetes bacterium
CACCGGTGAACCAGATTTCAAGAACGGCAAGGGAACTCCGGGGACCGTCGAGCTCTTCGTCGACGGCACCGCGGTGGGCCGAGGCGAATTCCCGGTCACCACGCCCATCCGGCTCGCTCAGGGCGGAGCGATGCTCGTCGGCGCCGACACCGGCTCGTCGGTGACCCCGGACTACGAGCCGCCGTTCCGATTCGATGGCCGCATCCACCGGGTGATCGTCGACGTCAGCGGCGAGCACGTCGAGGACTACGAAGCGCAGATGCGGATCGCGCTCGCCAAGCAGTAGGGCTACGGATTCCTCGGGCCGCCGAAGATCTGAACAAGCAGATTCCAGAACATCTCGACCAAGAAGTGCGAGACCGAGAAGAACACGACGCCGGCGCTGACGATCGCTCCCGCGACTGCCCAGACCATTGCCACGATGCTCGTCTTCTTCGCCGGGCCGGAACGAAGCACTCCGGCGATCCCAAGGATGAACCCGACCGCGAGAAGCACCCAGCCGAGGTTGATCGTTTGCGCGATGCATGCGAGCACCGACCCGACGATGCTGACGAGCAGCGCGGTCAGACCCAGCCCGCTTCTTCGCGTTTCCATCGCCCGCGGTCCGGCGGTTGCCTGATGCCCGCCCGCGGGCGTCGGTGTGGTCACTGTGGGGTCCCTTGCTGACAGCTGTTCGGTCGGGAATTATCGCGCCGCGTGATACCGTGCCGCCAATTCGCACATTTTGGGTCGATAGGGAAGTGACATGAGTCGCGGCGTACACGCAGTCCAGCACGAAGCCGAGCACACGATCCAGCACGGCGACGGAGACAGTCACGGCGGCGTGTCGAGCACCAACAAGAGGATCGCGTTGGTGATCGCGGTGCTGGCGCTCTTCCTGTCCTTCGCTGAGGCGATGGGCAAGAGCTCGCAGACGGCTGCGCTCAACTACCAGATGGAAGCCTCCGATCTGTGGAGCTTCTACCAGGCGAAGAACGTCCGGCGGACGTCGAACATCATCGCCGCCGACCAAGCCACACTCAGCCTGCCCGGAATCGCGAACCCGGAGCAGCGCGCCGCCACCGAGAAGCAGATCGCGGCGTGGACCGACACCGCCGCGCGCTATCGCTCCGAGCCCGCTGCCGCGGACGGCAAGGGCGAAGGCATCGAGCAGTTGTCACAGCGCGCGGGTGAGGCCGAGCATCATCGCGACGAGATGCTGGCCAAGTACCACCACTACGAGTTCGCGTCCGCGGCCTTCCAGATCGGCATCGTGCTGGCCTCTGCCGCGGTCATCACCGGCCTGGCACTCCAGGGATTCCTGGCCAGTGGGCTTGCCCTCCTGGTCGGCCTGGCCTTCATGGGGCTCGGCAAGTTCGCGCCGCACGTCCTGCCTCTGCACTGAGCCGCTTGCAACAAGCCGCAGTCAGCCGCGCTGCAGCGTGTTCCTCAGTCCCGACTGGTCCAGTTCGGGGTTGCCGGAGCGGTAGGTGACGTTGTTGTCCATCCCGGAGACGACGATGGCGTCGGCCTCCTCGACGGTGACCGTGTTGCGGACGCCGGACACGTCCACCCTGACGCAGTGACCGGTGAGAACCACCTCGTTGTCCACCCCACTGATGCTGGCGGCGCGGTCTTTGCACGCGATGGTCTCGCTCTTTCCCACACCGGCCACGCTGACGGAGTCGCCGGGTGGGGGAGAAAAGGTTCCCGTCGGCGGCGCTGGGGGGCGTTCCGGTGACGACCTCTGCGGGGTCGGTCTGGAGAATGTCCCGCCGCCGGTTGCCTCTGCCGCGGTCGGCCTGCCGGTCACCGGGCGACTCCCGGTGATGCGTCCGGCGAGCATCACGCCGCTGACCACCAGGGCGGCGATCATCACGGCCAGCACCAGCCACCCGAGTCGCAGGCCGGGGCGGGGTCCCTCCGAACCCGTCGGTGGCGCCTCGCCGGCGGTGGCGTCGGACAACTGGCGCTCGAGATCTCCGATCCGGCTTTCGGGGTCCTTCGACAGGTCGTCGTAGGGGGTCATGTCGTAGGGCGTCGTCGGGAATCTCCCCGTCGGGGTAACAGCAGACTCAACGCGTGGTCCACCACGGCATCGAGATCGTTTCCGAGCGTTCCGGCCAGCCACTGCTGAGCCAGTTCGGCCATGGCACCGGCATACATTGCGGCCCCGACTTCGATTGCCAGCCAGTCGGATTCGGGGTCGGCGCGAAGCCGATCACTGAAGACCAGGTCGCGCAGCTGATCCCGGGCCTTCGTGCGACGCTGTGCCAGAACCGGATTGGTGCGGGCCTCGGTGAACAGGATCTTCCCGCGCCGCGGGTCGTGTGAGCTGAACTCCAGTACGGCGCGGATGCCGGCCCGCAACCGGGCCCGTTCGCCGTCGGCGGCCGGTGCCGACGTCAGGACGTGGCCCAGTTCGGCGGCCACCCGGTCATAGACGGCACCGAGCAGTTGGTCGGTATCGGAGAAGTTCTCGTAGAAGTAGCGGGTGTTCAGTTCGGCGTCCCGGCACACCGATCGCACCGACAACGCCGCTTCGCCGCCCTCGCCGAAGAGTGTGAAAGCCGATTGGATCAGCAACGCCCGGCGCTCGATTCGGCGATCAGTGGGGGACACTCCGGTCCACCTGGTGGCGCGCGACATTCGCCGAGAATATCCCCCAACTGCGACCACGGTGTTATTTTGGATACGGGTGTGACCAGAACTCCCATGGGAAGGAATCGGTCGCGATGAAGCTGTTGCTGCCCCACCAGTTGCTGGAAAGCAAAGTGAAAGCCGACTTCAACAAGGGTGTGCGGCGGAAGTTCCTCCGCGGCTTGAACTTTGCCGGTCCCGACGGCGACCCGGGGTGGTTCGGCCCGGACAGTGCTGTCTGGTATGTGCACTCCCACACCTCGGCGCTGATCTTCGGGTTACAGTGCGCCGCCTTCATGGAGCGGCTGGACCCCAGCATCTTCTGGATGGGCTCTGACCACTCGCGCGTGGTGGAACGCGACGACGAAGGCCTGCCCACCGGCCGCCTCGACGCCGAGGGGGCGGCAGTGCGGTTGGCTCACTCCGTGGCGTTCTTCATCGGCACCGCCTACGGTTCGACGGCGACGGCGGAGAAGGTGGCGCAGACCGTCCGCTCGATGCACCACACCGTCAAAGGTGTACGGCCCGACGGACTGGCCTACGACGCCGACGATCCGGATTGGCTGCGCTGGAATTACGCCACCGTGGTGTGGGGGATCGCGACCGCCCACCAGATGTACCACCCCATGCCGGTGCGCGACATCGACCGCTACTACCGCGAGTTCGTCCGGGTCGGCCACGCTCTGGGCGGTACAGATCTGCCCGCCACCAAGGCCGAGACCCTGGACTGCCTGCGGTCCTACCTCCCGCGACTGGCGCTCACCCACGGCGCGGCGCTGGCCACCGGGGCGGCGCTGGCAGAGAATCCCGACGTCCCCGTGGCGGCCAAGTTCTTCGACTGGGCTATCCGTGACTCCATGCCCGACTGGGCGGCCGAGATGGTGATGTACCGGCCGCCTCATCCCGTCGAGCGCGCGGCCCGCCGGGCAGCGACCTGGGCCGCCATCAACGGCACCCAGGCCGCCATGGGTCCACTGAAGGAGTTCCGGCAGGCCCAGCGCCGGGTGGTGCGCGGCACGGTGACCGAGCACACCGAACCGGGATATGTCGCCGGCAGCGATCCCGACCGCAGTCGCGAATCCGTCGAGCAGGCGCTGTGAGTCACCTGATTTCCCCCGAGCCCCAGTAAATGAACGACACCCCGGCCGCGATGTGATTTGTGCCGCACTTGGGCATATTCGAATAAGAGGTTCTTAGCGTCCGGCAAATACCAAAGGCCGAAAAAACGGGCGGTGTCGGCCCGTTGAAGCACGGCTTTCATCAGCACCTTCGAGCACGGTCCGCGGCGGGAATTGAAATTCCGAAGCTGAGTAAAAGCTGAGGTTCGGCGGGAATTCGAACCGAATTAGGCGTCTGTTCCTACCGTTAGACTCAATGTCAACCAACGGTTTGGGGATGCGTTTTCCCCGATTTCACGCCAGGATTCACGCTGCCCTCCGGGCTGCCTCGAGCCTGGCCAATGGAGGTGACGGAATCATGGCAACCAGGACGGGCGCTACCGCAGTAGCCGAGAAGTCGACCGACTCTCTGTGGCTGGCGGCGCTGCCGAAACCCGGGATTGCCGCTCTTCGCGATCGGCTGCCGTCGGTGCGCAACAGCGCCGACCTCCTGCCGGCCGTTCGCCCGGCCGACGGCGCCGTGTCCGGCCTGCCCGGCGCGGTGACCGACCTCGCGATCAGCCAGGATGGCCGGTCTCTGCTGGCTGCGCACTACGGCGACGACGCGGTCACGATCATCGACGTCGC
>CAIOYU010000608.1 GCA_903862565.1 uncultured Actinomycetes bacterium
GCTGCGAGGAAGGTAGAGGCCCAGTCATGACCATGACGGACCCGATCGCAGACTTCTTGACACGTCTGCGCAACGCCAACTCGGCGTACCACGACGAGGTGACCCTGCCGCACTCGAAGATCAAGGCGAACATCGCCGAGATCCTCAAGCGCGAGGGCTACATCACCGATTTCCGTACCGAGGATGCTCGGGTCGGCAAGTCGCTCGTGGTCAAGTTGAAGTACGGCCCCAACCGGGAGCGCAGCCTCGCAGGTCTGCGCCGGGTGTCCAAGCCCGGTCTGCGGGTGTACGCGAAGTCCACCAATCTGCCACGGGTGCTCGGCGGCCTTGGCGTGGCGATCATCTCCACGTCGTCCGGCCTGAGGACCGACCGCCAGGCGGCCCGTGAAGGCGTGGGCGGCGAAGTCCTCGCGTACGTGTGGTGAGAGAGGTTTAGGACATGTCGCGTATTGGTAGGCAGCCGGTTCTGGTTCCATCCGGAGTCGACATCACGATCGAGGGCCAGAACCTGTCGGTCAAGGGGCCCAAGGGCACCCTGGAAATGTCGGTTGCGGAGCCGATCACGGTCTCGCGCAACGACGAAGGCGCCATTGTGGTCAGCCGGCCCGATGACGAGCGGCTCAACCGCTCGCTGCACGGGCTCTCGCGCACCCTGATCGCCAACTTGGTCACCGGTGTAACCCAGGGTTACACCACCAAGATGGAGATCTTCGGCGTCGGTTACCGCGTGCAACTGAAGGGCAGCAATCTCGAGTTCGCACTGGGGTATAGCCACCCCGTGTTGATCGAGGCCCCGGAGGGCATCACCTTCACTGTCGAGAGCCCGACCAAGTTCACGGTCTCGGGCATCGACAAGCAGAAGGTCGGACAGATCTCGGCGAACATTCGCCGTCTGCGTCGTCCCGACCCGTACAAGGGCAAGGGCGTGCGCTACGAAGGCGAACAGATCCGCCGCAAGGTCGGAAAGACAGGTAAGTAGTCATGGCTGACACACAGACAATCGATCGCAAGCCGCTCGGCACCACCGTGTCGGCTGCCCGTCGGGCCTCGCGGCTGCGTCGGCACAACCGACTGCGCAAGAAGGTCGTCGGCACCGCCGCACGTCCTCGCTTGGTGGTCAACCGTTCCTCGCGGCACATCCACGTGCAGCTGGTCAACGACGAGAACGGCACCACGCTGGCGTCGGCGTCGTCCATCGAGCCCGACGTCCGCGCGGTCGAGGGTGACAAGAAGGCCCACGCCAAGCGGGTCGGCCAGCTCGTCGCCGAGCGCGCGAAGGCCGCCGGTATCGAGTCCATCGTGTTCGACCGCGGCGGCAACACCTATGGCGGGCGCATCGCCGCGCTGGCCGACGCCGCCCGCGAGAGCGGACTGAACTTCTGATGGGAACCGGGGAATCGATGAAGACGTACAACGGAAGGACCGCATGATGGCGGAGCAGGCTTCTGTGGCCCCGGAGACCGGTGCTCCCACGGCGGGCACCCGCGACGATCGTGGTGGCCGCGGCGAGGGACGCGGCCGGCGCGACGACCGTGGTGGCCGCGATGGTAGAGGCGGCCGTGGCGACAACGCCGAGAAGAGCCAGTATCTGGAGCGCGTCGTCACCATCAACCGCGTCTCCAAGGTGGTCAAAGGCGGCCGCCGGTTCAGCTTCACCGCACTGGTGATCGTCGGCGACGGCCACGGTTTGGTTGGCGTTGGCTACGGCAAGGCCAAAGAGGTTCCGGCCGCGATCGCCAAGGGCGTCGAGGAGGCTCGCAAGAACTTCTTCCGCGTCCCGATGATCGGCTCGACCGTCACCCACCCGGTCCAGGGTGAGGCAGCGGCCGGTGTGGTCATGCTGCGTCCGGCCAGCCCCGGCACCGGCGTCATCGCCGGTGGTGCGGTGCGTGCGGTGCTCGAATGCGCCGGTGTGCATGATGTGCTGGCGAAATCGCTGGGCAGCGACAACGCGATCAACGTGGTGCACGCCACCGTTGCCGCGCTGAAACTGTTGCAGCGTCCCGAAGAAGTGGCGGCCCGTCGCGGTCTGCCGATCGAAGACGTCGCGCCGGCCGGCATGCTGCGGGCCCGTCGCGAGAGCGAAGCAGCGGCGCGTCATGCGGTGGCTGCCGAAGGAAGTGTGTAGCCATGGCCGAACTGAAGATCACTCAGGTGCGTGGCACCGTGGGCGCCCGCTGGAAGCAGCGTGAGAGCCTTCGGACGCTGGGCCTGAAGAAGATTCGCCAGTCGGTGGTTCGCGACGACGACCCGCAGACCCGCGGGCTGATCCGTGTCGTGCACCACCTCGTCGAAGTTGAAGAGGTCTGACAACCATGAGCGTCATCAAACTGCACGACCTTCGGCCGGCTCCCGGTGAGAAGAAGGCGAAGACCCGCGTGGGCCGCGGCGAGGGCTCCAAGGGTAAGACTGCGGGTCGCGGCACCAAGGGCACCGGCGCCCGCAAGAACACCCCGGTCGGCTTCGAGGGCGGGCAGATGCCCATCCACATGCGGCTGCCCAAGCTCAAGGGCTTCCGCAACCGTTTCCGTACCGAGTACGCGGTGCTCAACGTCGGCGACATCAACCGGCTGTTCCCGGCCGGCGGTGACGTCGCCCTGGAGGATCTGGTCGCCAAGGGCGCCGTTCGTAAGAACACCCTGGTGAAGGTCCTCGGCGACGGCAAGATCTCGGTGAAGGTCAACGTGACCGCCCACAAGTTCAGTGGCAGCGCTCGCGAGAAGATCGCCGCTGCCGGCGGGACGACGACCGAACTCGGTTAGCCCGCGAGCAGCGCAACAGCTCCCGCACGCACAGCGTGTCGGGAGCTTTTGCGTCTGCTCGCGCCACAACCGTAGCCTCGGAGCCATGCGCTCCTTCCTTCCCGGTGTGTCCGACGACCTGCGCAAGGCTGCCCGCCGGATCGACACCGTGCGTCATCATGGTGTCCCGCGCGGCTGCATCCTTGAACTCGACCTGCAGACGCTGCCGCCGGAAACCGCCGGCTTCGACCCACTGCGCATCATCACCGGGGGCGGCAAGCCGATGTTGTTGCGCGACGCCGTCGCCGCCATCCACCGTGCGGCCGAGGATCGGCGGGTCGCCGGACTGATTGCGCGCGTCCAACTTCCCGCTGCGCCGCCCGGCGCGGTGCAGGAACTGCGGGAGGCGCTTGCGGCGTTCGCCGCGGCCAAGCCGTCGCTGGCCTGGTCGGAAACCTATCCGAGCACGCTGTCCTATTACCTCGCATCGGTGTTCGGTGAGGTCTGGATGCAGCCGTCCGGGACCGTGGGCCTCATCGGGTTCGCCACCAATGCGTTGTTCCTGCGTAATGCCCTCGAGAAGGCGGGCGTCGAGGCGCAGTTCGTCGCGCGGGGCGAATACAAGTCGGCGGCGAACATGTTCACCGCGGACCGCTACACCGAGGCCCATCGCGAGGCCGACTCCCGGATGATCGAAAGCCTGCACGACCAGGTCTGGGCGGGCATCGCCGA
>CAIOYU010000609.1 GCA_903862565.1 uncultured Actinomycetes bacterium
GTGTTGACCGTCGCTGGGACTGACGACGACGGGGTGGTCTGTCGTCGTTGAGGGTGCTGATGTGGCCGGTGGTGTGGTGACGGGGTTGATCTTGGTGGTCGGCACCGTCAGTGTGTCGAGGAACTGATGGGTGCACGGCGCCCCGGCTGATTTCTTGGCGGATACCACCGGGGGCACCGTGCGTAGTGCGGAAGGCACTGATGGTCACGGTAGAGGTCGATCCTGCTTGCGTCGAGTCCCGCTTGGCTGGCGGGGAGTTGTCGTGTCCGTCGTGCCCGGACGGGGTGTTGGCCGGGTGGGGTTTTGCTCGGTCGCGTCGGGTGGTCGGGCTGGTCGATCCGGTCCGGCCTCGCCGGTCTCGGTGTCGCGGGTGTGCCGCGACTCATGTGTTGTTGCCGGTGTCGTTGTTGCTGCGCAGGGCGTATACGGCGGAGGTGATCTGGGCGGCGCTGGAGGCCAAGGCCGCCGGTGTCGGGCATCGAGTGATCGCTTCCCGGGCGGGTATCGCGGGGTGCACTGTTCGGCGCTGGCTGGCCGTGATGGGCGGTCGGGTCGAGGCGGTGCGCGGGTGGTTTCTCGGGGTCGCGGTGGCCGTGGGGGTGGATGTGTTGATCCCGCCGGCGACCGGAACACCGGTGGGAGATGCGCTGGCCGCGGTGGGCGCGGCGCGGGCGGCGATCGTGTCCCGGTTCGCCGCCGGGGCGGTGGTCGGCTCGGTGACGGCGGTCGCGGTGGCGGTGGCGTGTAGCGGGGGCCGGCTGCTCTCACCGGGGTGGCCGGCGGAGCCGGGGTGGGTGGGCCCAACACCAGTTGCCTCTGCCGCTGGCGGCGGGGATGGGTCATCGTCGCGGGGATGACCGCCCGGGCAACGGGTTTGGGCGGCATCGCGGCGATGAAGGAGTCAGTGCGTTGTCGATCGAGGACGAGAAGCGGCGGGCGCGGGCCCAGGCAGTGGGGTTGTTCCGCTACCAGTTGATCTGCCCGGCGCTGGATGCCGGGTTGTCGACCAAGGCCCGGGGCCGGCTGGTCCGGGCGATCGCCTCCCGGGAGCACACCGACCCGTTCGGGACCCCGGTGCGCTATTCGCGGGACACCCTGGACCGCTGGATCCGCCGGTATCGGGCCGGCGGGTTCGCAGAACTCGTTCCCAGCCCGCGGACGTGTGTGCCGCGCACCGATACCGCGGTGTTGGAGATGGCGGCGGCGCTCAAGCGGGAGAACCCGGCCCGCACCGCCGCCCAAGTGGCGCGGATCCTGCGGACCGCGACCGGGTGGGCGCCCTCGGAATCGACCCTGCTGCGGCTGTTCCACCGGTGCGAGCTGATCGGCCCGGCCGCCGGGGACACCCCGGAGGTGTTCGGCCGATTCGAGGCGGAGAATCCCAATGACCGCTGGACCGGGGACGCGTTGCACGGCCCGCGGATCGGGGGCCGGAAAACCTATCTGTTCGCCTTCCTCGATGATCATTCCCGGCTGATCTGCGGCTACCGCTTCGGGTTCGCCGAGGACGCCGTCCGGTTGGGGGCCGCCCTGCAACCGGCGCTGGCCGCCCGCGGGGTCCCGGCCAGTGTGTATGTCGATAACGGATCGGCCTTCGTCGACAGTTGGCTGCTGCGGGCGTGCGCGAAACTCGGCATACGGCTGGTGCATTCCACCCCGCACCGCCCCCAAGGCCGCGGGAAGATCGAACGGTTCTTCCGCACCGTGCGCGAGCAGTTCGGCGTCGAACTCACCGACACC
The DNA here is from genome assembly GCA_903862565.1 of uncultured Actinomycetes bacterium. GTDB lineage: Bacteria > Actinomycetota > Actinomycetes > Mycobacteriales > Mycobacteriaceae > Mycobacterium. The sequence goes on from CAIOYU010000609.1 coordinate 1,741, forward strand.
ACCGCCGAAGGGCTCGCCGCTACCGGGGTCGATCACCGGGGCGCCCTGCTGGAGCTCAACCGGCTGTTCACTGCGTGGGTCGAAACCGAGTACCACCGCCGGATCCACACCGATACCGGCCAAGCCCCGTGGGATCGGTGGGAGGCCGGCTGGAGCAGGCTGGGACGCACTCCGGCGACGCCGACGGCGGCGGATCTGACCGAGGCGTTCCTATGGTCGGAGTACCGCACCGTCACCCGCACAGCCACGGTGTCGTTGCACGGCAACACCTTCGAAGTCGACACCGCCCTGATCGGGCGGCGGGTCGAGCTGGTGTTCTCACCCTTCGATCTGGAAACCATCGACGTCCGCTACCAGGGGGTCTCCCACGGCCGGGCGGTGCCGCACATCATCACCCGACACACCCATCCCAAAGCCCGAGAAGAAACACCTGAACCGGCCCCGCCGGCGGCGACCGGGATCGACTACCTGGCTTTGACCGCCGCGGCCCATCACGAACAGATCCGTACCGATCACCGCATCGGCTACAACGCCCTGTTCACCACCAACCCCGCCGAGACCGGCGACGGTCAGATCCCGGGGCAGCTCAGCATCGACGACCTCGACGACGCTGATGGCCTTGACGAGCAGGACGGGGTTCCGGCGTGAGTATCGAACGGCTGCAACAGTATTACGGGTTCACCCGGATGCCCTTCGGGCGTGGCCTGGCCCCGGGGATGCTGCACCGCCACCCCGGCCACAGCGAAGCCGTCGCCCGAATCGCCTGGTGTGTCGACCAACACGCGATCGGGGTGATCACCGGGGAAGTCGGCGCCGGCAAGACCGTCGCGATCCGCGCCGCCACCGCCGCCCTGGACCCCGCCCGCCACGTCATCATCTACCTGCCCAACCCCTCGGTCGGGGTCCGCGGCATGCTGCACCACATCGTCACCGCTTTGGGGCGGGTGCCCAGTTTCTACACCGCGACCCTGGCACCCCAAGCCGCCGACGCCCTGGCCGCCGAACACGCCGAACGCGGACGCACCCCGGTCGTGGTCATCGACGAAGCCCACCTGCTCGACAACGCCCAAATGGAAGCCATCCGCATGCTGACCAACCACGACATGGACTCCGGTTCCCCGTTCGCCGCGCTGCTGGTCGGGCAACCCACCCTGCGGCATCGCCTGCGCCTGGGCGTTCTCGCGGCACTGGACCAGCGCATCGCCATGCGCTACGCCATCGCCGGGATGGACCCACCCGACACCGCCGACTACATCGCCCATCACGCCAAGATCGCCGGCCGCACCGACACCCTGTTCTCCGACGACGCGATCACCCTGATCCACAACGCCGCCCGCGGCTACCCCCGAGCGGTCAACAACCTCGCCGTGCACGCCCTGACCGCCGCGTTCGCCGCCAAGACCGCGATCGTCGACGAGAAAGCCGCCCGCATCGCCGTCACTGAAAGTGGCCACGACTGAATCACTCACCGTGAGAAGTCACCCCGCCGACGACGCCGCCACCATGACGACGAAGGCCCTGCCCGCTACGCGGACAGGGCCTTCGCCACATCAACACCATCGGCATCCAGCATGACGACATCAACTGCATCCACAGCGACGTTCAACACCCAGGGGGCTGTCAGTTCCGCGGCGAGCGAAGTTGAACTCCAGACCCAGGGTGATCATCACCAGCGGAAGAAATTGCAGCACCGCGACGACGGCAGGGTGTCGATGCCGCCGTCCTTGAGGCGGTAGCTGGATCCTTTGAGGGTCAGTACGTCGGCGTGGTGGACGATGCGGTCGATCATGGCGGCGGCGACGGCCTGGTCGCCGAACACGTCTCCCGAGCAGGCGAAGGGCAGGTTGGAAGTCAGGATCAGTGAGGCGTGCTCTAGCGGCTGGAGACCAGTTGGAAGAACAGGTTCGCTGCTGTCCGTTCTCGGGGCCACCACCTTCATTGCCATCGCTTCCGGTGCCGTTTCGCCGACCGCCAACGCCGACGACTTCACCGTCTGTCCCTCGGGCACGAGCGGCGTCGCTACCGACGACACGAGCTGCGCCTTTGCGGACAACGTTCGATCTTCCTGGTTCGCTCAGCCTGGGAGCGTCATCTCGGCATCCAGCCCGGTCACTCAGCAGACCTACGCAATGCAATGCGCCTCAACGGTTACAGACTCGTGGCCCGCCGCACAGCGATGCGTGGGAGTCAACACCTACGGGGTCAACTTGATCGTCTTCATTGCGACTCCCTCAGCCGGTTCTGGGCCTGTCGGCCAACCACCGATCGTTCCGGAGCAACCCGCCGTCTCCGCTCCATCAGTTGGCATCGGCGTTGATTCGCCGAACCTTCCGAATGTGAATGCCCCTAACGTTGGATGTACATCGGTCAATGGCTACACAAAGAGCAACGGCACTCGCGTCAGTGGTTACATGCGATGCTGATCATCAACACTGCGGCGCGGTCCACTTCCCAGGTCTGACTCACGTAAATCTGCAACCACTTTCAGGCCCTGCAAGCGACGAAACAAGGACACGTACGAGCTGCGGCGTTCACGCATTGCCGGTGCGCCGTGGACATCGCTGCCCGCGGAGTGGAGTTGTCGAATTGTCAACGCGACGCATTCCACAACTCGCTGATTGCCCGCAGTTGGACCGCGCCCTCCCATCTCGGGTCCAAACCTTCCATCTCGAGTCCAAACCTTCCATTTAGAAGGAGATTCCCCACCGAGGAAATCGTTTCCCGTCAGGTTTACTCCGGCAGAACAATCACGGAGCAGCAGGGGAATATTCGATGACTACGCCGCCACAAGGGAATCCCGCACCAGGCTGGTATCCAGATCCGGCAGGAACGGGAGGTTCCCGCTATTGGGACGGCATCAAATGGACGGACGCGGCGCCACCTGGCGCGCCAGTCGGCTTTCCTGCCGCCGGGCCTGTGCAACCGGGCGCGGTCTCTGCGCCTGTCAAGGCCGGGATGTCGAAGGGCAAGAAGATTGCCCTCGGTGTCGGGGGCGCGGTCGTAGCTTTAGCGGCGATCGGCTCGATCGGTGACAGCGGGACCAAGTCAAAGCCGGAGCCATCCGCGTCGTCGTCGAGTGGCGGCTCTACCTCCGCTCCGAAGGTGACCCAAGCTGCCCCTGCTGCGCCAAAAACAAAGGACGCTGCTGCGGCGGGTTCGTCGGTCCGCGACGGCAAGTTCGAGTTCCAGGTGCTCGGTGTTGGTCGGTCATCAACGAAGGATGGGCTGTTTAGCCCGGAGGCGGCCAAGGGCGAGTTCTACAGCGTCACCCTCCGGGTGACCAACGTCGGAGACAAAGCCCAGACTTACTTTGGTTCCAACCAGCATCTGATGATCGACGATAAAAAGTACGACGCATCCAGCTCATTGAGCGACGAGCATTGGATGGAGGACATCAACCCCGGCCTCAGTATCGAGGCGAAGGTGATGTTCGACATTCCGCCAACGGCTGTGCCGACAGCAATCCAGGTCCACGACTCGGCGTTTTCGGGCGGGGCGTGAATAGCATTGCCAGCAGCGGGCTGATTGCTCGACATGCCGTTGGCGGTAGGCGACACACACCAATACGTTCGGACCGTTTCGGGCCAAGTCCGATGCCTGGTGCTCGACAGCCAGGTCGCCTGCGAACACAGACCGGGGTTCGCCCAGGCTCCCGCTGGTCAGACCTGGCCTTCGTCACGAGCGACGGCAACTTCCGCTGGGACTCCGGAAAAACATCGATGGTGCGCACCCCGACCAAGACCTCGTCCTGACCTATGGGCAGTCTTTCGACTTCAATGGGTTCACCGGGGGGTGCGCGTCGGGCAAACGATGTGTTTGCCGGATGCGCTGATGGTGCAAGTGATGTAGACGGCAGTGGGGTGAGCGCTCCATCGGAGGACGTTTTGGTCACCTGCCCTAGCGGGCCTGTCGGAATGCCGCCGACCAGCCCGACGGCGTCGGGGCCTGGCGGCCACTGGCACCTGAACGCAGGTCGGCGGCATCTGTCGGCGATAGAGCGGGAGATGCCCGAACGCCGGGGCCCAGCTTGTCCTCCAACAGCCTCTCGTAGTGCTCGGGGGTGCGGGTCTTGGCATCGCGGTGACGCATCCGCGGATCCTCGCCACCCGATCTAACTGCCCATCCGTAAGCGGAGGCCAATCAGACGCCCAGAACCGACACGCCTGGCGCGTTCCTCAATATGCACATGTATGTTCGAGTTCTGAACCGCCCCGGCCGCGCACACCCCCCCGTTGCTGCGCCGGGGCGGTTCTTTGTGTCAGCGCACCGCAGCCGGGCCGGCCAGCACCCGGCAGCCGCGGCCGACTGGCGGCCAGTACGCCACGGTGTCGCAGCAGCGGCACTCCCAGGTGGTGTGTCCGCCCCGACAGTCGCACGGCTGATAGCCGACGAGCACCTGCCCGCCGTCGAGCCGGTGGCCATTGAGACATGCCGCGGGCGCTCGCACAGCCCAGCCGGCGCGGGTGAGGTACAGATCGCCGATCATGACACCGAGAGTAGGGGCGACGTCCGACGCCGGCCCTCTGAATCGAGACCCAGCACGCCGGTGATGAAGACTGACGACATGCAGGCCGTCGACGACGAACCGAGTTATCTACGCAGAGTCGAGGTGCTCGCGCACGCAGTCTGCGACCGAGCGATGGACGAGGGGTGGCTCAGTTACCGCCCCGATCCCGATGAGGCCACGCCGCTGCAACGGGCCGTCAACGAGTTGGCGCGCAACCTGCGCCACCACCACTCGTCGACGGACGGTTGCTGCGATTGAGCCCAAGTCACGGCGCCCGTCCCACCCGGCCCGAAATCTGGCACTCGAGAGAGCTAAGGCGTCACCTAGGCCGATCGCCCGCTTAGCCCTTGCCCCAGCAACCACCTTGACCTGGCCCTTTGTGGTAAAAGAGCTGATTTACCCCCTGGTCCGGAGACCTTGAGCAAACCATTCGTCCAAAACCGGATCGGGTGTGCGCCGCGGTCGGCGGTTCAGACGCCGATTGCCACGCCTGCACGACCGGTCGCGAAAACGCCACTCCTTCATCGAATTCAGCCTCAGGTGCCACGGCCACCGGGTTCGCCAGCCCGGAGCGGCCACGCACATCGGGCCCGCGGCAGGCACCGTTCGGCAACTACTATGCCTCTCCGCTTTCCGGAGGTGCGGACTCAGTGGGGTCATCGGCAACCGGACCCAGGCACACCCCCGCCGACACTCCGCCCTCAACTATCCAGCAAACACGTTGCGCCGCAAGGGCACTCCCGCGCTTAGGCTCTCAGGAACAATTAATGCGAACCGACACTTTGCAGTGGTATAAAGCACGCAGATCAACAGTCAGTACCGCCGGAGTGGGTCTTAGCAGAAGGTTCATCCCGTCGGCCCTGGGAGGAGTGAGCGGTGTCCGCTAGCCAGTACGACCTCGACTACTTCCGTCACGCTCTCAAGGTGGTGGAGGGGTGGCAGCTTGACGGTTCTGACATTCTGGCCATGATCGAGCTCGTACGCGCCGCGGTCGCCGACCATGGCATCTCCGGCGGACGCGCGCCGCTGGCACTTGCAGTCCCCATCGCCTGACCCCTGCCGAACCAACGCCGTCGGGCTCGAACGACGGATGGGCCATCATGGAGTCATGTCCGACGTCATCGAATGCCCCAACTGCGGTCGCCGCAATCGCGTGCCCGCCGTCACCACCGGAAAGCCCCGCTGCGCCCAGTGCCAGAGTTGGCTGCCCTGGATAGTCGAGGCCGGCGACGACGACTTCCAGGCGGTGGCCGATCAGGCGTCTGTCCCCGTGCTGGTCGATCTGTGGGCGCCTTGGTGCGGGCCCTGCCGCACGGTCTCCCCCGTCCTGGCCCAACTGGCCACCGAACGTGCCGGTCACCTCAAACTGGTCAAGGTGAACGTCGACAAGGCCCCCCGGACCTCGCAGCGTTTCGGCGTGCAGGCCGTGCCGACGTTGCTGATCACCCGCGGCGGTCAGATCCTGGCCCAACGCTCCGGTGCCGCGCCGGTAGCCGCACTGCGGATGTGGCTGGACGACACACTGCCCGCCGGCGACTGAAACCCTCACAAGTCGTACGGCACACCGAACGGCGGAATCTCTTTGCGCCCAAACACATCCCGCATGACGCTGACCCCCTCGGGCCCGTAGGTACCCCGAGCATCGCCCTGCAACACCCAGTCGTGCTGCTGGTCGGCGCGGGCCGTGATCTGGGCGCACCGGGCGGCGTAGGCGGCGCGGCGGCCCCGATCGGCCCGCACCAGGGCGCGGACCAGGTGGAAGGCGGCGACCAAGGCCAGGCCGGCGATGATCCACCAGATGAACTTGATGATCAACCCCAGAATGATCACCGCCAGGAAAAAGACACCGCCCGAACTGTCCGACGACGAGTTTCTACGACGACCCATGGCGACTGCCCTCCCCCGGGCCCAACCCCTGAACCCCCCGGGACGACACAGTAGGGATGGGGTACGACAGGCTCAGGGCCCCAGTCGGGCCCGGCGCAGCCGCCTACGGCCTTTTTCTCAGCCTCGTGTTTAGTCCCTCGTCCACAGGCAGTTGCCGGTGAGGTCCACCGAGAACAACGTCGACGATAGGCGCAGCGTCAGAGGCTGACCGGGCTGGGCTTGTGAAACTTCAGGGGTGCCAAGGACTCCGGCCGCCACCACGGACTTCTGCTCAGCCCGGCACACGGCCTGCGGGTCCCGCGGGGTTGCCGTCCAGCGGCCCGAGGACAGGTTGGGATTGCGCATCCCCTGCCCGTGCAGTGTGATCACCTGCCCGTAGCTGAGCCAGCGGTCGTTGGGCTCGAACGGAGTCTGGACCGCCGACCAGGCATCACCGGCGCCGGACTGTCCGCAGACGGCGTAGGTCTGCCCGTCGGGTAGCAACGTCATGGCGTCGGCCAACTCCGAGGGGCAGGCCGCACCGAGTTCCGGTGCGGACGGATCAGCGTGAGCGGTCGCCGGTGCGCAGGCCAGCGCCGCCACCAGCACCGCCGAGACCAGGGAGAACCGCGGCGCCATACCCCAACAGTACGGGGGCGTCAGCCGACGATCGGCAGCCTGCGCCGTCGGCGGTAGAAATCCGAGGCGAACACGGCGACGTCGGGGGCGAGGAGGCCACCGGAGTGTTTGACCACAAGCATCGCCCACTGCCGCGGCACACCATGACGCTACGCCGATAGGATCGCCGAGAGTGCGCAGGAGGCCCACACAATGTCTGAGAACCGATCGAACCGGACGGCAATCGCACTGGCCGCCTTGGCTGTTGTGGCCGCGTCCGGATGCAGTGCGACCGTGGGTGGACGACCCGTGGCGCAGAGCCAGCAGCCCGGCCAACCGAGCAGCCAGCAGCCCGGCAATCAAGTCGTCGATCCCAACGCCCGTCCCGTGCAGTGGGGGCCGTGTCGACTGGGCGAGGACGTGGGCAAGCTGCCGCGGGGCGCGCAGTGCGGAACCCTGACGGTCCCAGTCGATTACGCGAAGCCCGACGGCGAGACCGCGTCAATCTCGTTGATCCGCTTCCCGGCCAACGGATCCAAGATCGGCTCCCTGGTGATCAACCCCGGCGGGCCCGGGGAGTCAGGTATCGGGGCGGCCGCCGACCTACTCGATTCGCTGCCCCCGGAGGTCCGTGAGCGTTTCGACCTCGTGGGTTTCGACCCACGCGGGGTGGGCTCGTCCACTCCGGCGGTGCGCTGCAACACCGACGCCGAGAACGACGCCGACCGCGCCGACCCGCAGGTCGACTACAGCCCCGCCGGTGTCGCACACATCGAGGACACCGAGAAGCAGTTCGTGGCGCGCTGCGTGGACAAGGTGGGCAAGAACTTCCTGGCCAACGTCGGAACCGTCAACGTCGCCAAGGATCTCGACCAACTCCGGGCGGCGTTGGGCGACGCAAAGCTGACCTATCTGGGGTATTCCTACGGAACCCGGATCGGCGCGGCCTACGCCGAGGCCTTCCCCGACAAGGTGCGGGCGATGATCCTCGACGGCGCCGTCGATCCGATGGCCGACCCGATCCAGTCCAACATCGCCCAGGCCACCGCCTTCCAGGAGGCGTTCGACGACTATGCCGCCGATTGCGCGAAGTCGCCGAAGTGCCCGCTGGGCACCGATCCGGCCAAGGCCGTCGACGTCTACAAGAACCTGGTGGACCCCTTGGTCACCAAGCCGGCCCACACAGACGACCCGCGGGGTCTGGGCTACAGCGACGCCGTCATCGGCACCATCATCGCGCTGTACTCGCCGGGCATCTGGAAGCACCTCACCGAGGGCCTCACCGACCTGGCCGCCGGCCACGGGGACACCCTGCTGATGCTCGCCGACGCCTACATGGACCGCGACGACAACGGCCACTACACCAACGCCAACGACGCATTGATCGCCATCAACTGCGTCGACGAACCGCCGATCACCGACCGCGCCAAGGTCATCGAGGAAGACCGCCGCACCCGTGAGGTGGCCCCGTTCCTGAGCTACGGCGCATTCACCGGCGACGCGCCATTGGACACCTGCGCGTTCTGGCCGGTGCCCCCGACGTCGTCCCCGCACCAGGTGTCGGCCCCCGGCCTGCCGCCGACCCTGGTGGTCTCCACCACCGGCGACCCGGCCACGCCCTATCAGGCCGGCGTCGATCTCGCCAAGCAACTCGGCGGCGGGCTGCTGACCTTTGACGGCACCCAGCACACGGTGGTCTTCGAAGGCGAGGCGTGCGTCGACAAGTACGCGGCCGCCTACCTCATCGACCTCACCCTGCCGCCGCCCAACGCCAAGTGCTGAAGTCCTGGTTCGCCAGTCCCTGGCGCGCAACGGTTTTCACGCTGGTCGCCTTCGCGGCACTGGGCCTGCTGTTCATGGCGGTCTCCGAACGCAAGGACAGCGCCTACTGGGCCGGGTATGCCGACGCCCAGCGCTGGGTCGATGACGGCGGGTACCGCGCGAAGGACGAATCGATCAGCGGCTATTGCAGCGACCGGTCCGCCACACAGAGCAATCCGCGAAGCTACGACCGCGGCTGCCGCGACGGCGGCGGCAACGCGATGAAGTCGGTCCGCTGAGCGGCTTCCGGTCTAGCGTGGGCGTCGTAGCACGCTCAGGCTGATCAAGCTCGGTCGCCCTCACCCGATGCCGGTTAACCGCCGGATCGTGCTGAGCAGCAGCCACCGCGGCGTGTGCCGGCCGATCACGCGACTGACGACGTTGGCCACGCCTGGGACGACGATCCCAGTGCCGCTCTCTACGCCGCGCACACCGGCCTCAGCGACCTCGGCCGGGTCCAGCCACATCTGCTTGGGTAGCGCCGATGCGCTTTCCTCCATGCCGGGCTCGTCCATGAACTCAGTCTTGACCGGCCCCGGGCACAGCGCCGTGGCAGTAACGCCGGTCCCGTGCAGCTCGGTGTCCAGTGCCTGAGTGAAGGAGAGCACGTACGCTTTCGTCGCCGCATAGCCGGCCTGGCCGGGCATCGGTTGGAATGCGATCGTTGAGGCGACGTTGAGCACCGCCCCACGGCCGCGGTCCACCATGGGCGGGACGAACGCGCTGCACAACGCGGTGACCGCCTCGACGTTGACGCGGACCATGCCAACTTCGCGTTCGGGGTTGAGCTCGACGAACTTGCCCGCCGTGCCGTAACCCGCGTTGTTGACCAGCAGCTCGACCGTGAGACCTAGCTGGGCGATACGGTCGGGCACCTCGGCGCGCGCTACCGGGTCGCTGATGTCGCAGCCGAGTACCTCGACCCGGACACCGAACTCGTCGGACAGCTCGGATGCCAGGCTTTCGAGCCGGTCGACGCGCCGCGCGAGCAGAACAAGGTTCTGGCCACGCTTGGCGAGCGCACGAGCGATCTCGACGCCGATACCCGATGACGCGCCGGTGATCAAGCAAGTCGACTCCGGTGACGGTTCAGGCAGGGCCATGGTCGCTCCAATCAGGTCGTGCTCACGGAGTGAGTTGTGTCAACAACTACTCGGCCAGCGCCGCCCGCGCTCGCGATTCGTTGTTGGTGTCGTCGATGGCTGCCCGGCGCAGTTGCTCACCAGGTGCTCACCAGCGCGCCTACTCGTACAGGTCGTCGATCTGGTCGTGGTAGTGGTCCACCACGACCTTGCGCTTGAGCTTGAGGCTCGGCGTCAGATCTCCCGACTCGACCGTGAGTTCGCGGTCGATGATCGAGAACTTCTTGACCTGCTCCCACCGGTTGAGGTGCTTGTTGAGTTCCTCGATGTAGCCCTCGACCGCGGCCCGGGTCTTGGGATCCCTGGCGACCTCGCCGAAGGACTTGCCGCCCAGTCCGTTTGAGCTCGCCCACTCTTTGATGCCGTCGGCATCCAGACTGACCAGGGCGACGCAGTAGGGCTTGCTCTCGCCATAGACGATGATCTCGCTGGCGAACGGGCAGATGCCCTTGAACTGAGCCGAAATCGCCGACGGGGCAACATATTTGCCCTGCGAGGTCTTGAACATGTCCTTCTTGCGGTCGGTGATCCGCAGGAAGCCCTCGGCGTCGAGCTCACCGATGTCGCCGGTGTGGAACCAGCCGTCGGGCTCGATCGTCTCGGCGGTGGCCTCGGGCATGTCGTGGTAGCCGTGCATGATGCCGGGACCCTTGAGCAGGATCTCGCCGTCCTCGGCGATCTTGACCTCCGTCTGCGGGAGGGTCCACCCGACGGTGCCGAACCGGTAGGCACTGGGCCGGTTCAGCGACGAGGCGGCCGAGGTCTCGGTCAGGCCGTAGCCCTCGAGCACCACCACACCGATGGCGTCGAACCACTGGGCGATCTCGCGATCCAGCGCGGCCGACCCGGAGATGAAGAAGCGCAACCGTCCGCCGAAGCGGTCCCGGATCTTCGACAGCACCAGCTTATCGGCCAGCTTGTACTGCGCGGCCAGCAGCGGCGACGGCGACGCGCCGACCTGCTTGGCCCGCGACACCTGCAACCCGACCCCGACCGCCCAATCGAACATGGTCTTCTTGAGGCCGCCCTCTTTGGCCATCGTTTCGTTGATGCGGCCGTGCACCTTCTCGAAGATGCGCGGCACGGCGCCCATGATGGTGGGCTTGATGATCGCGAGGTTCTCGACGATCTTGTCCACGCGCCCGTCGATGACCGTCGGGAAACCGATGACCAGCGGCAACGCCAGCATCACCTTGCCGAAGGCATGCGACAGCGGCAACCACAGGTAGTTGAGGTCCTTCTCGCTCAGCACACCGAGGGCGTCCATGGCCGTCGCGGTGTAGGTCCACGATTCCTGCAGCAACCGCACGCCCTTGGGCTTGCCGGTGGTGCCGGAGGTGTAGATCAAGGTGGCCAACTGGTCAGGGCGGATCGAGTTGATGCGATCGCTCACCACGGTGGGCGACTCCGCGAGCAACTCCGTACCGCGCTGCTCGAGTTCCTCGAGGGTCATCACCCACTCGCCGTCTCCGGAGCCGTCGATGATGACGACCTTCTCCACCGCGGCGAGTTCGTCGCGCTGGGAGCGGAGCTTGTCGACCTGCGTCTGGTCCTCGGCGATGACGATGCGGCTGCCCGAGTTGGCCACGATGTAGGCGACGTCCTCGGCGTTGGTCGTCGGGTAGACGGTGGTGGTGGCGGCCCCGGCCGCCAGGATGCCGAAGTCGGCGACGACCCACTCGTACCTGGTACCGGAGGCCAGTGCCACGCGGTCCTCGGGCTCAATCCCCAGGGAGATCAGACCGGCGGCGATGAGTTCGACGCGGTCACCGATCTGACGCCAGGTGACGCTGGCCCACCCTCCGTTGTTCGGATACCGGAACGCCTCAGCATGCGGTGTGGATGCGACGCGCTCGACGAACATCTTCGGAACAGAGCTTGAACGGCTCTCGATCTTGCTGAGATCGAACCGCTCCTGTGATTTGTGCAAGCCTGCCATGGTGCTGAGTCTATGGAACGGGACGCGGGTGGGTGTAAGGAGACCGGCAAACCCGCAACCTGGCTGCTGAACGACGGTCTAACGACTGAGCGCCAGCAGCCGGGAGGTGGCCCGCAAGTACTTCTTGCGGTACCCGCCGGCCAGCATCTCCTCCGAGAACAGGGTGTCCAGCGGGGCTCCCGAGGCCACCACCGGAGTGCCGGCGTCGTACAGCCGGTCGGTCAGCGATACCAGGCGCAGCGCGACGTTCTGGTCATCGAGCGGGTGAACGCCGGTGAGGTGGACGGCCGTCACTCCCTCGATCAGGCTCAGGTACCGCGAGGGGTGCATCGTCGCCAGGTGGGCGCACAGCGCGTCGAAGTCGTCGAGGGTGCTCCCCGGCGTCGCCTCGGCGCGCGCCACCACCTCCTGATCGGTCGGCGGTTGCGGGGCCGGCGGCAGGCCCCGATGACGATAGTCCGGGCCCTCGATCCGCACAGTGGTGAAAATGCTTGCCAGCGTGTTGATTTCACGTAGGAAGTCCTGCGCGGCGAAGCGGCCCTCGCCGAGTTGCTCGGGAAGCGTGTTGGACGTCGCCGCCACCGAGACCCCGCGGTCGACCAACTGGGCGAGCAGGCGCGAGACCAGCGTGGTGTTACCCGGGTCGTCGAGTTCGAACTCGTCGATGCAGACCACCGTGTAGTCGGCGAGCAGGTCGATGCACTCGATGAAGCCGAAAACGCTTGCCAGCTGGGTCAGTTCGCCGAAGGTCGCGAACGCCCTGGGATGTTCGCCGGACTCCGGCAGCCGCCGGTAGGCCGAGGCCAGCAGATGGGTCTTGCCGACGCCGAACCCGCCGTCGAGGTACAGGCCGACTCCGGGTAGCGGTTCGCGCTTGCCGAACAGCTTCTTCCGACCGGCGCGGCGGCGCACCGCCTCATCGCAGAACGCGAGGCAGGCCTGCACGGCGGCGGCCTGGCTGGGTTCGGCGGGGTCGGGGCGGTAGCTCTCGAAGCTGACCGTGGCGAACGTGGCCGGGGGCACCAACTGGGCGATCAGTCGCTCCGGCGACACCGTGGGGTGGCGGTCCACCAGATGCCCGACCATCGTGCAATCGAAGCATGCGATGCGGACCGCTACACGCGGTATGTCCGCGTGCGCGGCACCCTCGGTGCGTATCGCTACTGTGGTGGGCATGCGTCGGCAGGGTCGGGTGATCACCGCGGTGAGCGTGTTGACGCTGCTCACCGGATGCGCGCCCTGGCTGGCCGCCGATCCGCAGTTCGCCACCGATTCGGCCCGCAACCCGGGCTCCGGCCCCGTCACCAGCAGCACGGCGGCCGCGGGCGCGGCGGAGTGGGCGGTGCCGAAGAACGACCTGGCCTGGAAGGACTGCACCGCCAAGGTGTTCGGCGACTCCGGCATCAAACCGCTGCCGGGAGTGAGCCTGGACTGCGCCAGCTACGACGCCGATCTCGATCCGATTGGTGGCGCGACGGGCACGATCGGCATCGGTGTCGTGCGGGCCAGGGCTGCCCAGACGCCGGCCGACGCCGGGCCGCTGGTGTTCACCACCGGCACCGACATTCCGTCCTCGCTGCAACTTCCGGTGTGGCTTTCCCGGTCCGGCGCCGACATGCTCAAGGCCCGGCCGATCGTGGCTGTGGACCGCCGTGGCATCGGCATGTCCAGCCCGATCGACTGCCGCAACGCCGGCGACCGCAAGCTGATGCGGGACCAGACGCAGTTCGACGCCGGCAGCGATCCGGTGGCCGCGCTGGGGACCATCTCCACCACCGTGACCACCGAGTGCGCCGATGTCATCGCGCCGGGCGGATCGGCGTACGACAACTCCCGCGCCGCCGAGGATCTGGAACGCCTGCGCAGCACCTGGGACGTTCCCGGGTTGGCTCTGATCGGCGTCGGCAACGGCGCCCAGGTGGCGTTGGCCTACACCGGTTCACACCCGGAGAAGGTGGCCCGCCTGGTGCTGGACTCCCCCATCGCCCCCGGGGTGAGCGCCGAGGCGGCCGCCGAGGATCAGGTGAAGGCTCAGCAGGCCGCCCTCGATGCGTGGGCCGGGCAGTGCCTGGCGGCCAACTGTGCACTGGGGCCCGACCCCAGGGGCGCCGTCGACGGACTGCTGTCGGCGGCCCGCGCCGGGCGGGGTCCCGGCGGGTTGTCGGCGGCCGTGCTGGCCAACGCCATCGTCACCGCGCTGGGCTACCCCAGCGGCGACCGGGTCGCCAGCACCACCAAGCTCGCCGACGCGTTGGCCGCCGCCCGAACCGGCGACATCAATCTGCTCAACGCCCTGGTCAACCAGGCCGAGGCCGCGCGCGACTCCGACGGGCAGTTCGTCAACCACTGCAGCGACTCGCTCAACCGCCCCACGCCCGACCGGGTCCGGGAGTTGGTGGTGGCCTGGGGCAAGCTCTACCCGCAGTTCGGGGCCGTCGGTGCGCTGAACCTCGTCAAGTGCCTCAACTGGCCCAGCGGGTCGGCGCCCAAGGACCCCAAGAACCTCAAGATCGATGTGCTGCTGCTCGGTGTCGCCAACGACCCGATCGCCGGGGCACAGGGTGTTCCGGCGACGGCGGCCACGATCATCAACGCCAGCGCCACCAACCGGCGGGTGATGTGGCAGGGCATCGGCCACGGCGCAACCGTCTACTCACCCTGCGCACTGCCACCACTGCAGGCCTATCTCGACTCCGGCAAGGTCCCGTCGACCGACACCTTCTGCCCCGCCTGACGGGAGCGGGCGCCGTCCCGGTGTAAGTTGCGGTCGTGGTCGCTTCGCCCCTCCCCACCGCCTTGCGCACCATGTTCCGTTCCCGCACCAGCCCGCCGAGCACCCAGGACGTGGTGCGGACGGCGTTGTGGCCGATCGCGATCATGTCGATCATCCACCGCAGTTACGTGCTGACCTCCAACGGCTACATCACCGACGACTGGGCACCGGTGTACCGCGCGGTGCGCAACTTCCGCGGTGTGCACGACATCTACAACGAGCACTTCGACCAGGTCGACCCGCACTATCTCTACCCGCCCGGCGGCACGCTGCTGATGGCGCCGTTCGGCTACATCGACAGTGAGTTCGCCGCGCGCAACTGGTTCATCGTGCTCAACACCGTCGCGATCATCGCCGCCTGCTGCCTGCTGGTACGCCTGTTCAAGTTCCCGCTGACCTCGTTGGCCCTGCCGGCACTGCTGACCGCGGCCTTCGTCACCGAGTCGGTGACCAACACCCTGGTGTTCACCAACATCAACGGCTGCATCCTGCTGGCCGAGGTGCTGTTCCTGCGGTTGCTGCTGGACGGCCGGATCAGCCGGGAGTGGTTGGCGGGCATCGCCATCGGGCTCTCCCTCGTGGTCAAACCGGTGCTCGGGGTGCTGCTTCTGCTACCGCTGTTGAACCGGCAGTGGCGAGCCGTCGTCATGGCGATCGCCGTGCCGGTCGCGTTCAACGTGGTGGCCTGGCCGCTGGTGCAGGACAGCAGCAACTTCGTCCACCGCACGCTGCCCTACATCCTCTCGACCCGGGACTACTTCAACTCCTCGGTGCTGGGTAACGGCACCTACTACGGATTGCCGGTGTGGCTGATCGCCGCGCTGCGCCTGCTGTTCGTGCTGCTGGCCGCCGGCAGCTTGTGGCTGCTCTACCGCTACTACCGGGAGCGCGACCAACTGTTCTGGATGCTGACGTCGTCGGGGGTGCTGCTGATCGCCTCCTGGCTCGTGCTCTCACTGGCCCAGGGCTACTACTCGATGATGCTGTTCCCGTTCCTGATGACGGTGGTGCTGCCCAACTCCGTCCTGCGCAACTGGCCGGCGTGGTTGGCCACCTACGGATTCCTGACGCTGGACCGCTGGCTGATGTGGCGCTGGCCCACCACCGGGCGCTTCCTGGAGTACATGAAGATCACCTATGGCTGGTCGCTGATGCTCGTCGTGGTGTTCTGCGTGTTGTACTTCCGCTATCTGGACGCGCGTGAGGCGGGACGGCTCGATGAGGGTATCGACCCGGCTTGGATGCGCCCGACTTCGCCGAGCGTCGCTCGCGGGTAGCGTGGGGGCATGCTCCAACTCTCCGACGACGAGTGGCGTCAGCGCCTGACCCCTGCCGAGTACCACGTGCTGCGCAAGGCCGGTACCGAACCGCCGTTCACCGGCGAGTACACCGATACCAAGACCGAAGGCGTCTACCAGTGCCGTGCCTGCGGGGCCGAATTGTTCCGCAGCACTGAGAAGTTCGAGTCGCACTGTGGCTGGCCGTCGTTCTTCGACCCCGCCGACTCAGAGGCGGTGATCCTGCGCGCGGACGATTCGGCGGGCATGCGCCGGGTCGAGGTGGTGTGCGCCAACTGCAACAGCCACCTCGGCCACGTGTTCAAGGGCGAGGGCTATCCGACGCCCACCGACCAGCGCTACTGCATCAATTCGGTGTCGCTGCGGTTCCTTCCGGCCTAGCTTCCTGCGCCCGCGACGGCGCGGCTCCTACGATTCGACCGTGACCGACAACCCGTATGCGACCGCCCAGGAACTCGGCCTAATGCAGGGTTTCCCGCCGCCGCCGGACAAGCGGGTCACCCGCGCCAACGGGATCATGGTGCCCCCGTACAACCGGTGGGCCTACCTGCACATGCGGACCATCTACCCGTCGGCCCCGGTGCGCACGAGCGACACCGTCCGCCCCCTCGAGGTCGACATCGACCCCGCAATCGAGCAGCTCAGCGTCGCGCGTTCCGACGGGGGTGTCGCCGACTTCGCAACCTTCCTGCGCGAGACCTACACCGATTCCTTCCTCATCCTCACCCCCGACAAGGTGATCTACGAGCACTACGACAACGGCATGGACGCGGCGCACCCGCACCAGATGATGTCGGTCACCAAGTCCTTCGCCGGCCTGTTCGCCCTCATGGCGGTCGACGACGGCCTGCTCGACGAAGGCAGTCGGGTCGCCGACGTCGTGCCCGAGTTGGCCACGGCCTCCGCGTTTGCCGACGCCACGGTGGGCCAGGTGCTCGACATGGTGAACTCCTTCGACTTCAACGAGGACTACGCCGATCCGACGTCGGGCATCTGGCGCTACGGCCAGGCGCTGGGCTGGCTGGAGATCCCGGGTGCACCACCCGGCGAAACCCTCTACGAGTTCCTCGTCAGCTGCGCAAAGGATCCGGCACTCGAGCACGGCGAGGTGTTCCACTACCAGACGCCCAAGACCGACGTCGTCAACTGGATCACCAACCGGTCCACAGGAAAGTCGTTCCAGGACAACATGTCCGACGTCTTGTGGCGCGAACTCGGCACCGAGGGTGAAACCTACGTGCTACTCGACCGCGGGGGCACTCTGGTGGCCGGGGGCGGACTCAACGCCGCCCCGCGGGACCTCGCGCGGTTCGCCATGATGATGCTCAACGACGGCACCGTCGACGGCGCACAGGTCGTGGCACCGGGGATCATCGACACCCTGGAGAAGGGCGGCAGCCTCGATGCGTTCGCCCACGGCCCCGAGGCGCTCGGGGCGATGGCCACGGACTGGAGTTACCGCGCGCAGTGGTGGGTCCGCCACACCCCGGGCCGGGAGGCGATCACCGCGATCGGTGTCAACGGCCAATGGATCTACATCGACCGGCGCCACGGCCTGGCATTCGTCAAGCAGTCCTCCCAGCCGACCTCAGCCGACTGCGA
>CAIOYU010000610.1 GCA_903862565.1 uncultured Actinomycetes bacterium
CGTTGGCGGTGCCGGTGGGCACCCAGGTGGTCGGGGCGCCCACGCTGAGTTTCACCTACAAGGGGCTGGGTAACAGCAGGGCGGTGTTCGCCCAGATCGTCGACAACAGCACCAACCTGGTGCTCGGCCAGATCGTCACCCTGGTGCCGGTGACCCTGGACGGCAAGCAGCACCAGGTCTCGATCGACCTCAACGACATCGTCTACACCTACGGTGGCGCGAAGCCGGGCAGCCTGACCCTGCAGATCACCAGTTCGGCAACGGCGTACGAAAACTCCTCCATCGGCGTCATCACGATCTCCGATGTCGATGTCGCGCTGCCAAACCGATCGGCATAGTCTTTTCCTGAAAAATTCCTTAGGCCAGGTTAGGGTTTTCGTCGGTTGAGGCGGAACTCTCTGGAGGTCGTGATGGGCGCATCCCAGCATGTCGGTCGGGTCGGGGGATTGGCGGTGGCCCTCGGTGTAGGGGCCGCCATCTTTTCCGGTAGTGCGGTGGCCTGGGCGGACAGGGGCGACTCCGGCCCGGGCGGCACCTCGGCCACCAGCGACGGATCCGCGCAGCCGGCCCAGCCTGCACGCGGACACCGGATCGCTGCGACCGGCATCAACCGTGACCAGGACCGCGCCTCCCAGCCCAATCTGACTCCGCCTGCCGTTCGGGGCGCCGAGGTTCCCAGTGCTGCCCCGGTCCGCGAGCCCTCAGTGACCGTGCCGGTCCCGGCCGCCCGGACGGCCTACACCCGCCGCCAACCGTCGGGTGCCGCGAGTGTCGGCAACGCCCCGGCGGCCCTGGTGGGCAACGCACAGAAGGCCTCCGTGGAAGCCTCACCAAAGGCCTCGGCAACAGCCTCGGGGAGGGGCATCACCGTCAACCCGTTGGTGGCATTCACCGACGGAATCTTCAACGGTGTGTTGAATGCCACCAGTTCGCGTGGCCTGGACCTGAAGTACGCCGTCGTCGGCGGAACGGCCAACGGCAGCAACGGCGGAAAGCTCTCCCTGGGCACCAACGTCAACGCGCCGATCACCGACCAGGGCTTCACGCTGCTGCCTTACCGCACCTGGGACAACCTCGGAGCAGGGAAGGGGTCGGAGGACTGGCAGGTTCGGATCAGCGAGGTCACCGGGTTCGACAAGTTCATCGTGCAGATCCCGCTCGTCGGCCTGCTCGCGTCGCCCGTCATTTCGCTGCTCCAGCAGACCCCGCTTGTCGGTACCCTGCTCGCGCCGCTGATCGGGGCGTCGGTGTTGGCGACGGTGACCGCCGACGTCGCCGCGCTGGCACCTGGCCGCACGCCACTGGCCTACACCTACAAGGTCAGCTCCTTCGACGGCACGCCGATCAGTGCGAATTTCTTCCCAGCCGTGGGCCTTTCGGTAGGAGACACTGCACCGACGGTTCTCAACGGACCTGGCCTGGCGGAAGCGGGCCAGACCGACCCGTACATCCAATGCGGCATCTGCGGTTTCACCCCGGCGAAGACCGCCGAGACCCTCGGAGTCGGCGCGCTGCGCCAAGCCGGGTACAACGTCGTCAGCTGGGATCCGCGCGGGGAGTTCAACTCCGGTGGCGTCCTGCAGTTGGACAACCCCTTCTATGAGGGGCGCGACGTCTCCGCATTGGTCAGTTGGATCGCCTCGGACAATCCCGCGACGCTCAACGGCCCGGGTGACCCGAAGGTGGGGATGGTCGGCGGTTCCTACGGCGGCGGAATCCAGCTGGTGGCCGCGAGCACCGATCCGCGGATCGACGCGATCGTCCCCGACATCGCCTGGAACTCCCTGAATCAGTCGCTGTATCCCAGTGCGACGTTCAAGACGGCGTGGGGGTCGTTGCTGCTGCTGTCGCTGGTCGCCACCGGCGCGCGGATCAACTCCCAGATCTACAACGGAATCTTCACCGGCGACGTCTTCGGCTGGCTGAGCCAGACCTCCGAAGCCGTGCTGGCCAGCAGTGGCCCCACATCGTTGCTGACCAAGCTCACCGCGCCGACCCTGCTCACCCAGGGGACCGTCGATGGCCTGTTCCCATTGGACCAGTCAATGGCCAATGCGCAGAGCATCATCGGCAACGGCACCCCCGCCAAGGTCATCTGGTTCTGTGGTGGCCACGGTGTCTGTGCTGACCCGGTCACCGCCGAGCAGCCGGCCACGCTCCGTCAGGCCGGCCTGGACTGGCTGGCCCAGTACGTCGCCGGCAACGGAACCGGTGCGGCGGCCATCCCGAACTTCCAGTGGTTCGATCAACTCGGGAACCGCTACGCCTCAGCGAAACTGCCGATCGAGGCCGGTTTCAACGACCGGGCACCCGTCACGGCCACCTCCGCAGGCGGCACGTTTGGCATCATCCCCGTCGTGGGCGGGTCGGGGCCGGGTGCGGGACCGGTGCCGTTCTCGTTCGTCGGGGCGGGGCCGGCCCGGAATGCGATCGACGTCCCGTTGGCGGTGCCGGTGGGCACCCAGGTGGTCGGGGCGCCCACGCTGAGTTTCACCTACAAGGGGCTGGGTAACAGCAGGGCGGTGTTCGCCCAGATCGTCGACAACAGCACCAACCTGGTGCTC
>CAIOYU010000611.1 GCA_903862565.1 uncultured Actinomycetes bacterium
ACCTATTTCGTGTTCGCGGTCGCCGGATCGGTCTGCCTGATGGTGTGCTACCTGCTCGTGGAGGTCGCCACCGTATGGTTCGTGTCCGCGCCGCGTTTCATCGCGGTGCACGGCGGCACCGCCCGGCTGACCGGTGTGGGCTTACCCAGTATCGGCGCCGCGGTGATCGTGGCGGTGCTGTGGTTCAGCGTGAAGGACTCCATCGGCTGGGCGGCGGCACCCCTGCTCGGATTGTACTGGTGCGCAATCGGATTAGTGATCGCGCTCGGAGCCTCCGGCATTGCGAAGGGAGTCGGGGCGGCCCTTGCCGCAGAGCTGGAGATGCCCGCCGGCGGTTCGTGATGAATGACCGACGCTGATTCCAGCGGTCAGGTCACATCTTGGTTGACTGAGGTGCCGCTCTTGCCGGGGGCGGTGCCGAAGAGGACTGCGATATTGCTTCCCTGGTAGGCGTTGCAATCGACGATATAGCTGTCGATGTCTGCGCTCTCGGTGAACTGCCACGCCATTGGGGTAAGTCCTCCGTACGGTGCCCACCCATCGCCGGAGCTGCCGCCGGACTGCGCGTAGAGGGTTGAGGCGTAGCCTGTGCTGCCGGAGTACGCGGATGACACGAGCCCGTTGGCCAGATCGGAAAGGCTTCCTCCGCCCTGCTGGCTCCAATACCACTGCGGGTAGTAGCCCAACTGGACGTTCACGCCCGCATCGTTGAAGGCGTCGACCACGGAGATCAGGTTCGCTCGGTCGCCGCCGTTGGCCTCCCAGTCGAGCATCGCCTGCGGGCCGCCGTCGTTGCCGAGCCAGGTTTGGGCCTGCGAAGCAGGGTCGTCCGTCGTCACGTAGTGGTAGCCGATAAGCGGCAGATTATTCTGCTGGCACCACTGCTTGACGGTCGGCCAGTACGGGTCCTCGTAATAGTTTCCTTCGGATACTTTGTGGCACATGCCGCTAAACCCCTCTGGCACAAGCTGTTCCAGGAAGGTGATCGCGTCCTGGTCGGACGACCAGTTATTGTTGCTGCAATCCGGGTAGAAAAGTGTCACACCTTCCTCCAATGGCTGCTGTGCGCAAGGCATTTCGTTACGCGGACTAACCCATCCCGTTCGCGGAGAACATGCCAGCGCAGCCCGTCGGCGGTCTTCACCGAGGTGGCGACCGCCCCGGCCTGCCGGTAGACCTGCCCGGCCCGGGTCGCTCTACCCTTCTTGTTCATCCTGCCTCCTGGGTTGCACAGTTACGAACTGACCGCGATCAATGATCCGAACCCGCTGCTGAACCAAGGCCAAGGAGAGCGGGTGGGCGCAAGGTCCGACGTGTGATCTCAAATCCCGCATTCCCAATGGTAATTCACTTCCCGAATTTCGCAGGCTATGTCAATGCGGTGCCTTGACCGGCACCGCTGCGTTGCCCTTTCCGAGGAATGGGGCGATGACCGCCATCATCACTCCGCCGGCGACGGCGAGACACCCGGACAGAATGCCGAAGCCTGGTCCGGACAGATCGAACTGAAGCGGCGACCCCGGTACCGTCAGTCCGTAGACCGCCATCGACATCATGGCCGTGAACGTCGGAAGGTAGGGCAAGTGAGCCAGGCGTGAGGCGCGCGTCGGTGATGTCGCAGGCATTCCTTCATCGCTTGATGACGGCGCGACGTGTTCGAACCCGTAGTCGCGCTTTGCGATGTAGGCCGCCATGACGGTGACGGCGCAGGTGAAAATAGCCGAGCCGTAAAGAATCCAGCGGCCCAGGTTGTATGAAGGGCCGCCCACCGAGAACAACGCCAGGAGTGTGGTGTACGCCAGAAGCGCTTCACTGGGGATCTGCGCAACGAGCAGTTCCGCGAAGCCGGCGACAGACCCGGTCGCGGTTGACGCACTCGTGTCGGAATGGATCTGATTCACAGGGTGGACCGGAGTCGGCTGACCGGGCACTCCCACGGCCTCACCGCCCGCGATGTTCCCCGCCGACCTTTCTGACGCCACGGGCGCACCATCGGGTCGAACGGGCCGGCCCGACTGGATGGGCTGACCGGGGTCCGCGTGGTCTCTGGCGATTGCGATCGATGTCAGGGAAAGCAAGCTCAAGGCGACCTCATTCTCAGCGTTTGGACTAGTTTCACGCGGGTGCGCGCCTGCATTCTCCTGGAGATCGGCGGATGAACGCCAACGCCGGCAGACCGGTTCCCCCCGAGGTGCACATGCTGCTCACCGACAGCGCTCCGGTGGAGTGTGTGGGAGCAGCGGTGCGTGCCTGCGCGCGGAGCAACGGCTTCGAGCAGGAGCGGGGCACCCGCTTTCAGGTCTTGGTGGAAGAGCTGATCCGCGAGGCACGGATGCGCAAGGTCGCCACGACCAGACCGGTGACGTCTGCCTGCCCCTGGACCTGAGTCAGGTCAGGTAGTCGAAGGTCGTGAGCATCCCTGCTTCGGCGTGATAGGTGTTGTGGCAGTGCATCGGCCAGTAGCCGGGGTTGTCGGCCAGGATCGCGACCTTCACCGACTGGTTGGGGATCACGATCACGGTGTCCTTGCGCGCGCCCAGCTTTCCGTCGGCGTTGAGCACCGCGAAGGTGTGCCCGTGCAGGTGCATCGGATGCCACATTCGTGTTTTGTTGGTGAAGTTCAGCGTGGCCTGCTGCCCCTGCCTGATCGTCAACGGCTTGTTGTCGGGGTAGGGACCATTGATCCCCCACTGGTAGGCCGTGTCGGCGGCCGTCAGATCGGCCTGCAATTCGGTGTCGGCTTTGGTGAACTTCAACTGCGCTTCGGGTGTGGCGGTGAACATGTCGATGGTCCCGACCCTGCCGTTGAGTTCCGGCGGCTCGAAACCGGCCGGCGGGGCGCTACCGGCCCCGGTCGCCAGTAGAGCGCGCGCGAGGGCATTCTTGCCTTCGGCCATGCCGACCAACGGGAAGACGCCGTCGCCGGCGGTGACGATGGCGTCGTACCGCTCGCCCATCCCGATCAGCAGTGCGTCGACTTCGGTCGGTTCGACGGGAAAGCCGTCGGTGTGGGTGACGGTCAGTTTGTGGCCGCCCAGGGCGACCCGGAAGGCGGTATCGGAGCCGGCATTGATGAACCGCAGTCGGATTCGCTGCCCAGGCTTGGCCGTGAAGGTGGTCGGCGCTTCCGGAATCCGGCCGTTGATGACGTAGTAGGGGTAGGTGACGTCGCCGGGGTCACCGCCGAGCAGCTTGCTCCCGCCTGAACCCATCGAGCCGGAGCCCATCGAGTCCGAGCCCTCCGAGCCCATCCCGCCCATCCCGCCCATCGACCCCATGGCGCCCATGCCGCCCTTCTCCAGATCGTCGAGGATCTGCTGGGGCGACTTGCCGACCCCGTCGGTCCAGTCGTCGAGCATGACGATCCACTCGGCGTCGTAGTCGGCGGGGGCCTTCGGGTCGTCGATGATCAGCGGCAGGTACAGGCCGGTGTCGAGTTCCACCCCGACGTGCGGGTGGGCCCAGTAGGTGCCGGCATCGGGGACCGAGAACTTGTAGGTGAACGACTGTCCGGCAGGCACATCCGGGGTGGCGGGCATGGCGCCGTCCATGTCGTTGCGCAGCGCGAGGCCGTGCCAGTGCATGGACGTCGGCTTGTCGAGCTTGTTGGTCAGCGTCACCTGGAGTTCGTCGCCGACGTTGGCGCGGATCAGCGGACCGGGCACGGTATCGGCGTAGCCCAGGGTCTTGGCGATCTTCCCGCCGAGGTCCACCGTGACCGGGCGCGGAGTCAGCGTCGCGGTCACCGTCCGGCCGGTGTGGGGGCGGGCCGCCTCGGCGGCCTTGATCGCCTCGGCCAGACCCGGGTTGACGGCGGTCGGCTGGGTGGTCAGGGTTGTGGCGGTCGTCGTCGAACTTCCGCACGCGGCCAGTGCGGCCCCGGCGCCCGCTGCGAGGCTGCCGGCGAGGAATGTCCTTCGGCTGAGGTGCCGACGTAGGGGATCGGTGGCGGACATCGCATTCTCACTTTCAGGGGGTCAAGGACAGAAACAGTACGTCTTCGGGTCAGTTGCCGGTGGGTTGTTGCTGCGCCAACGGGTGGTCGGTTCCGAGCAGATCTCCGGTGACACCGGCGCAGAAGACGTCCATCGGTAGTGCGAATACGTTGTTGCTCAACGGTTCTTCGGCCAGGTATCCGATCCGCTCCGCGATGACGAACAGCGCCATGATCAGGATGCCGACGACGACGCCGGCAACACTGTGGTGGCCGTTGACGTCGACGCGGGTACACACCATGATCCCGAAGAACCACGCCAGCCCGCGGACGAAGATTGCGTAGTACTGGGGGATCGGTTGATTGCGGATCCGTTCCAGGCCGCCGGCGGCAGCGGCCTGGGCGGTGTTCAGGTTGGTCAGGATCACCCGTCCCTGCCGGTCGAGTCGGTCGGCCTTCACCAGGTCCCGGGCCTCGGCCGCCTGATAGGTCAACAGGTTTCCGGCCGTCGCGTCCGGAGGGTCTTCGGGCGTCAACTCGCGAACGGCCGGAGCTACCGGGACCCGCCGCAGTTCGGCCGCCAACTGCCAGGCGTGCCGAACCTGACGGCGCCGCATGCGATCGAGTGCGACGGCCATCTCCGGTGAGCAGTCGTCGACTGCGGTGAACGCGTTGCCCACGGCCCGGCAGTTGCCGACCAGGGTGCCCCACAACGTCCGCGCCTCCCACCATCGGTTGAAGGAGGCGCTGTTGCGGAAACCGATGAAGATGGACACGACGACCCCGAGCAGGGGCACCACCGCCGCGGCCGCCTGAAACGGGATGACCGCCGAGAGCGGGATCATGGCCAGGGCAACCGCCACGACGGCGAGCAGATCCCAGCGAAGCCGCCAGAGAACCTGCGCGACAACCATGATCGATCCCCGGGTTCGGTTGGCCATCAGAGGATTCTGCGGGTCCTAGGCCGACTTCGCCAAAGCGCGCGCCGGTGCGGCGAGCAGATCGGTGGCGGCGTTGACCCAGGCCCGCGCGTCGCCCAGCAGGCCGGCTCCACGGGCGAACGCAATGCCGTCGATCACGGCGTCGACCGCGTCCTCGTCCACCGCCACCTCGATCCGGAACGCCGTGGTGACGTGGCCGGCCAGCTTCACCCCCCGGTAGGACTGAACCGATACCGCGGCCGGGCTGAAGGACTGGGTCTCGCTGACGGTGACCGAGAGGACACCGGAGGCGGGCAGGGCCGTCGAGAGGGCCTGGGCCGACACCTGCTGGGCGACAACGGTGATGATCTTCATGGTGGTTCTCCTTGGGGTGGTGGTGCGGGTCCGGAGGGGTTTGTGGTGCGGAAGCGGACACGAACAACTCTGGCTGCGGGGGCCTTGCGCAGCGGTCCTCCGAGCGGACCCCGATGCGGATGAAGTCCGTGTCCCCCGATCGGAGGAACGACCCGGGGGATCGTGGGTGTTGATCGACGTTCTGCATCCGAACGGGAAGCGCGACCCCGGAGGCGTTGTCGTCGCACTGTTCGCTCTGCTGTCCGCGCTGTCCGGAATCGCGGTCATCATGCGGTGGCAGGGTCGGCGCTAGAGCGGCGCAGCCGTGCGAAGATAGCCCCCATGGGGAGATCGCGCCTGGTTGCCAGAAAGGTATGTGCCGGTGCCGCGGTGTTCGCGGCGCTGGCCACGGGCGTGGTCGGCAGTCCGCACGCGTTTGCTGCCGTACCGGTCCCCACGGAGAGCGTGCAGATCCTCGGCGGGGCCACCTTCCGGGCGTGGGCCCCCGCCATCATCGACCGGATCGACCCGTGGACAACTAAAATCCTCCCGCGGATCGACGCGGGTTATTACTCGTGCCCGACCGGTTGCGTGACGACCATCGTTGACTTTCCGCGAACGGCCGGGCCGCTGTACGGCCCCCATGCTCCCGACGTCGATGGGACGATCGCAATCGGGTCCGATCGTCTCCTGCAGACGTTACGCACGGTTCGGCAGCCGTCGGTGATTGCCGCGCTGTCACTGGGCAGCGTCGCCGCGGACGACGCGCAGCGTGTCCTGGACGCAGACCCGGGCCGTCCGCCTGCTGATGCGCTCACGTTCATCGTGGCCGGTGACCCGTCGCGGGTCACCCCGCTGTCGAACGCCATCGGCAGTTATCTGCCTGTCGGATTCCGCGTTCCCGTTCTGGGCTGGACGGTGACCAGGACCCCGACGGACTCGATCTATGACACCGTCGTCCTGGCGGGCGAGTACGACCTGGTGGCCGACTTCCCGGATCGTCCATGGAACCTGCTCGCCGACATCAACGGCGTTTTCGGCTTCTTCTACGGGCACGGTGCGGCGTCGCTGTCGAGCCCGAGTGACGTTCCCCCGCAGAACATTGCCGTGACGACCAACAGCAAGGGCGCCACCACGACCACCTACCTGGTGCCCAGTCCGGTACTGCCGATGCTCAAGCCGCTCAACGGAATCGTGCCGACGAAAGTTCTGGGTGCGGTCACCAAGGTCCTCAAACCGATTGTGGACAGGGGCTATTCACGCAACGACGCCGCCACCGGAAGCCGGCAGCCCTATCTCCAGCCGACTGCGGGCCTGCCGAAACTGGTGAAGCCCGGCGATGCCCCGGCCGCTGCTAGTAGGGACGCTCTACGTGCTGGTGCAAGAGGTACAGCACCAGCGTCAGCCCAATCGCTACCACGTACGAGATCAGCGAAATAATTCCGGCTCTGCGGTCCAAGGACTTTGAGACCGCCTCGTCGACTTCGTGCCTGTTTCGCCGGCTTGCCAGAACGGTGTATCCCATCGCGATGAAGATGTAGAACAGCGACAGGATGTAGACCAGATCCAGCATCATCAGGTAGTCGACAGAGGGAAGACTGCTGTCGGTGGTCCATTGCAGCGCCACGATCGTCAGCATCGCGGTGATCCCGATCCCGGCCCGTGCCTCCTCCAAACGCGCAGGCAGCAGGTAGATCAGCGACGTGATGAGGATGACGATGAAGATCGGCAGGACGATCTTGAACAGGTAGGGCAGCACATCCCGCTTCAGGGGAAGCGTGACGATGATCCGGGAATACTTGTCGTCCGCCGGTGCGGTCAGGTCACCGAAATTGGTCTGATACTGGTGGGCGACGATGCTGAGGGTGGGCTCGCCGATGGCGTAGCCGGGCAGGGTCACGGCCTTGTTGATCACGACGGGATTCGTGTCCGGCACATATTCGAACTGGGTGAGGTCGGCGATGGCGTCCTCGAACACCAGAACGAGATTCTGGGTGTCGAAAGGAAACTTCTCCAGGTTCAACCGCCGGCTGAACACACCCTGGTAGCGCATGATCATGTATTTAGAGCCGTCCGGCATGTCCCGCGGGGTGTCGTAGAGAAGCCTGCCCGTGACGCCACCGCTGGAGGACGCCGTCGTGTTCTGCCAGGCGTTGGAGTTCATCGTCTCGATCGTGGTCGAGGGATCGATCTTCGGATTCCGCCACCGCATCCACATGTAGAAGTCGACCGTGTAACTGTCCGACGCCAGGTCGAGGTCCTGCAGGTCATTGATGAAGAAACCAACGGTCACCTTGTCGGCCGGCCCGGTCGGTTCAGGCCCGGCCGGATCAGCGCCGGCGGAAGCCGGCAGCGCGAGCGTCAGCCCGGTAGTCAGCACCACCGTTACAGCCGCGGCGAGCAGAAGCCTGATCAGAGCGGCGACCCTGCGACTGGTTCGGATCAGCAGGTCGTGCCGCTCCATGTAATCCTCCTGAATGGCTACCGATACGAGGATATGTGGTGGGTGTCAGGAGTCCGGCTTCGTCTCGTACAACTCCAGCGGTAAGCCGTCGGGGTCTGCGAAAAAGGTGAACCGACGGCCGGTGAACTCGTCGACGCGCACGGGTTCCACGGCGACGCCCCGGGACGCCAGATGATCCGACCAGGCCGCGATGTCGTCCACGGCGAAGGCCAGATGCCGTAGACCTTGGGCCTCCGGGCGGCTCGGGCGTGGCGGCGGGTCGGGAAAGGAGAACAACTCGATCTGCCCGCCATCGGGGAGAGCGAGGTCGAGCTTCCAGGACCGGCGCGCCGCGCGATAGTTCTCCGCGACTTCCCGCAGGCCGAGTACCTGGGTGTAGAACGCCTTGGAGCGTTCGTAGTCCGCGCAGATGATCGCGGTGTGGTGGATGCGTCGCAGCACAGGGTGGCTCGGGTTCTGGCGGGGGATTCCGTCGCGCAGCAGTTGGTGTGTGGTGGCGTGCTCGGTCTTGAGCCAGAGTCGCAGCAGATGTCGTAGGCGCGCATGGTCGGCATCTTCGGCGTCGGTGTACGCCTCGCGGGAGTGCAGGACCGTCGTGTTGTTGAGCAGTTGGATGTCGCCGGGTTCAAAGCGCATCTCGATGTGGAAGGCCGGGTCGTTGGCGATGCTTTCGGCGAGGTCGAGGGCCGCGCACTGGTCGTCGGTGAGCCGCGGGGCCCTGGGGTGGCGTTGTGAGTCACGGATGTACCAGGCGATGAAGAACAGCCTGGGGAGGCCGTCGATGTCGATGATCGGCGGCAATTCGAAGAATGGCGCCTCCCCGGAGCCCTGTTCGTCATTGCGGTCCCACGGCATGGGTTGGTACATGACGTCGACGAGATGCGTTGCCCGGCGCAGCATTTCGTTGTAGACCGCGTGGGCCGACGCAATCTTGGACTCGCCGCCGCTCGCTGCCGGGTGCAGGCACAGCAGGCCGACCAGATCGGATCCGTCGCTGTGGAAGTCCTGCCGTTGATTGGTGCGGTACTTGCGTACCCCTGGGTTCGCGGGCAGGCGTTCGTCGCGGATGTGGGTGATCACGTTGGCATCGCGGTCCTGACCGACCGGCCGTCCCAGCAGGCCGCCCAGGCCGAGATAGGCGCGCGCTATCTCGGCCTGGGTCAGCGCTGCGATGGGGAAGCCCCGAAGCCGAACGAAACCGGGGCCCTCGGTCAGCAGGCGACTCCACCGCTGGACAGCGGCGCCGAAGTGCTCCGCGAGGCGGGCCTCTGGTGATTCGCCTCGTGCGTAGGCGATCAGAACCTTCCGGTCATCGTCGGAGAGGGTGAAAGACCAGTCCCCTTCATCGGGGAAGTCCCGTGCCGTCCATACCGAGGCCGCGCCCACGGCGACGGGTGATCGTGATGTGCTCATCGCATCATCGGCAGCACGAGGGCTGGATCTCGATCTCGGTGGGCCCCGCAGCGCCACCACAGCACCCGCCGCCCGCCTCGACCGCGGATTCGGCTGCGGTGAGGGAGGTCTCGGGGGCGGCTCCGAATGTCGCGGTGCCGAATGTCGCGGTACCGAATGTCGCGGTACCGAATGTCGCGGTGCCGAATGTCTCCGAGTCCGACAGCACGGTGTAGACCTCCCACCGTTCGCCGTCGGGTGCGCCGACCCACACCTTGTCCTGGGTAGCGAAGCAACAGGTGGTGCCGATCTCCTCCTCGGTGAACATGCCGGCCTCGGTCAGTCGGGCGATCTCGGCGTGGACTGCGTCGCTGGACCCCACCTCGACGCCGAGGTGGTTGATGCTGCCGCCGTGGCCGGGGTTCTCGAGCAACACCAGTTTCAGCGGCGGGTCGGCGATGGCGAAGTTGGCGTAGCCCGGCTTGACCTTCGCCGGTTCGGCGTTGAACAGCTTCGAGTAGAACGCGATTGCGCCGTCGAGGTTGTCGACGTTGAGCGCGAGTTGAACGCGGGACATGGGACGCGACCTCCAGAGGATTCAGACATATATCGAATTCACGGACAGGTTCAGGATGCCGACCTTTTTGATATATGTCAAGGACTCTGGCAGAGTGCACGTATGCCCAAGTCGCTGCCGGTCATCGACACCACCGGGCCGGTGTGTTGCGCACCGGTCGGTGCCGGGCCGGTGAGTGATGACGACGCCCTGCAGATCGCCCTGCGGTTGAAGGCTCTGGCGGACCCCGCCCGCGTCAAGATCGTGTCCTACCTGCTCAGTGCGGGTGACGGCGAGGAGAGTTCCGGTCAGTTGGCCGCCGTGGTCGGCCTCAGCGAATCCACGATCAGTCATCACCTGACCCAGCTCCGCAAGGCCGGCCTGGTGGTCTCCGAGCGCCGCGGCATGAACGTCTTCCACCGGATCCACTCCGAGGCGCTGATGGCCTTGTGTGCCGCGCTGGATCCCGGCTGCTGCACCTGAACCAGCGTGCTCCCAGCCCGGCGAGTGAGCGAGTAGGCGACCGGCCCTCTGTTATGTTCACCCTTCGGACACTGTGAATTCACCAGTGAGACAGCGGGGGGCGCATGGAAGTCGGGCTGTACGTCGCCATCGGCTTCGCCCTCACGTTCGCGCTCACCAACGGTTTCCACGACGCCTCCAATGCGATCGCCACCCTGGTGGCCACCCGCGGCGCCACCCCGGGACAGGCCGTCGTTCTCTCGGCGGTGTTCAACATGGCAGGTGCGGTCCTACTGGGGGAGGCCGTCGCCGACACCATCGGCAAGATCGTCACGGTGCCGCAGGCGCAGATGATCCCCGTCGTCGGCGCAGGTCTGGCCGGCGCGACGGGCTGGAATCTCCTCACCTGGTGGCTCGGCCTGCCGTCGTCGTCGGGGCACGCACTCGTCGGCGGACTCGGCGGCGCGGCCATCGCCGACGGCATTCTCTCCGGTTACGGCGGGCTGAATTCGGTCCACTGGGGCGGCTTCGAGGGATGGCACCCCACGGGTGTGATCGGCGTCCTGGTCGCGCTGTTGATCTCCCCCCCGCTGGGGTTCCTCATCGCTTTCCTGCTCCTTCGGGTGCTGCGCCGGGCGTCGCGCCGATGGACCACCCGCTGGATCGGCCCGGTCCGGGGTGGCGGTTGGCTCGCCGCTGCGGGGCTGTCGTTCAGCCACGGTGGTAACGACGCCCAGAAGGCCATGGGCGTGATCGCCGTGCTCTTGCTTGCATCCGGCCACACAACGACGTTATCGGTCCCACTGTGGGCGAAGATCGTCACCGGAGCCGCCCTCACGTTGGGCACTGCGCTGGGCGGTTGGCGCATCGTCAAGACGATCGGCCAGCGCATCTTCAGCCTCACCCCGCTCGACTCGTTCGCCAGCCAGACCACGTCCACCGCGGTGATCCTGGGCGCCTCACTGATCGGGGCTCCGGTGAGCACCACCCAGGTGGTGGCCTCGTCGGTGGTCGGAATCGGCGCCGGTCGTCGCCGGTGGCGGCATGTGCGCTGGGAGATCGTGCGCGAAATGGGTGTCGCGTGGTTGACCACGATCCCAGCGGCAGCAGTCCTAGCCGTCGTCGTCCTCATCGGATGGAGAGCACTGGTATGAGTCAAGGCAAGGGCAGTCGCTGGTTCCTCCCGGAGACACCGGACGTCATCGGCATGCTGCAGAACCAGGCCGAGGTCACCTCTCGAGGGATGCAGGCTTTCGCCGCCTGGGCGGCCGGTGACGCCGCGCGGGCCGACGACGTTCGTACGGCCGAGCACGAATGCGACGGGATACGCCGCAACCTCGTCGACGCCGTCAGCGAGGCCTTCACCACACCACTGCCGCCCGAGGATCTCTTCCAGTTGTCGCGCGATCTCGACCGGGTGATCAACGGCGCCAAGAACACCGTGCGCGAGTCCGAAGCGATGGCCTTCCCCCCCGACGCGGCGACGGCGGACATGGCCGACCTGCTGGCCGAGGGCGTCGGGCACCTGCGCACCGCATTCGAGTGCTTGAGCGCGAAGCGCATCAAGAGCGGACCTCCCGCCACCGAGGCAGCCGACGCCGCCGTGAAGTCCCAGCGCCGGCTCGAGCGGATCTACCGGCAAGCCACCGGTGACCTGCTTATGCTCACCGACGTGTCCGTCGTCACCGCCTGCCGTGAGCTGTACCGCCGTGCGTCGTCGATGTCCGACGACATCGTCTCGGTCGCGGACCGGATCTGGTACTCGCGCGTCAAAGAGTCCTGAGGGCGAGATGTCGCGGTTGATCAGCGTCATGGGCGTCTTGCTGTTCGTCTTGACCGGCTGTCACGGCGAGCCACACGACGATCCCCTGAGTGCCGGAACTGAGCCGGTGAGCAAGGCGTCGACCGGCGACATCGCGCACCTGGTCGCTGTGCGACTGGATCCCGAGGACCGATACGACACGCTGGTGCTGGAGTTCGCCGACCGCATCCCCGGCTACACCATCGGTTACCAGCCGCTGCCGGCCCGGGCCGACGCTTCCGGTTTCGAGATCCCGCTGCCCGGGGCGAACAATCTGGTGCAGATCACGCTCAACCCGGCGACGGCCGACGGGTGGGCCGGGGGGCAACGCACCTACTTCGGGCCGTCGGCGGTCAGCGCCGATACTGAGGTGGTCACTGAGGCGAAGGCCGCCGGCGACTTCGAGGCGACGTTGACCTGGGTGGTCGGCCTGCGGTCCGAGGTCCCCTTTCGGGTACAGGAACTGCAGGATCCGCCCCGGATCGAGGTCGACTTCAAACGTCACGGCGACTAGCCGGTCACGATCGGATTTCGCTTTCTCCGACGTGCGCGCACCGCACTTAGGCTGGGAGTCGTGACTTTGACTCGGACAGCCGCCGCCGTTGCCGCGTCGGTGCTGGTGTGCCTGCCGCTGGCGGCGCCCGCCTCAGCCGAACCGGCCTCCCCCGCCGCGCAGCCCACGCAGTGGATCGTCGTCGGCGTGCCCTCCGAGAGCGCAACTTCTGGAACCCTGACCGCCTACCAGCGGGTGGGGCAGGAGTGGAAGGTGGTCCTCGGGCCCACCAAGGCGATGGTGGGCGACGTCGGCGTGGGCGAGGGTGCCGACGGTGTGCACCGCACCCCGGTGGGGACGTTCGCGTTCGACCAAGCCTTCGGCCGCCAACCGAACCCGGGCACCAAGATGCCGTATTTCCAAGCCACCCAACAGGATTGGTGGGACGAGGATGCCGGGTCCCCCACCTACAACACCCACGTGCATTCGGTGGCGAACCCGTCGTCGATCACCGAGAACCTCTACGACTCCGGCCCCGTGTACGACTACGCGGTCAACATCGCCGTCAATCCCAAGCGGATCCCGGGGAAAGTGTCGGGGATCTTCCTGCACGTCACCGATGGGACGCCCACCTGGGGTTGCGTGGCGATCGGCCGCAACGAGATGAAATCGGTTCTGACCTGGCTGGACCCGGCTGCGACCCCCCGGATCACCGTCGGCGTGGGCACCCCGTCGCTGGTCGGCGCCACGTCCCCAACTGGTTAGGCTTGGCCCCTTCGACTTCAAGCCGGTGACCCGGGAGTTCACCGACGGGATGCGGGCCCGTGCTCTTCCAGCGCGAGGTGGTCACCGCAGTCGATCCCGGCGCGATCATCGACGGGGTCAGCGTCGACGTCGACGACGTCCTGGCCCCCGACTTCGGGCAATGGGACCTGCCGCGCTGAGGCCCTGACGCCACCTTCGGCGGAGCTTGGTGAGTTTGCTGGCTGATACCCTCCAAGCAGGGGGCGGCACTGTCCGCGATTGCTCAGGAGGAAATATGCGCAGGTCGACCGATGCCGGACGGGTCGCGGGCCTGGCGGCCGGCTTGGGGATTGGCGCAGCTGTGTTCGCCGGAGCCGGCGCGGCGTGGGCGGTCCCGCAGTCCGAAACCTCCGGGTCGGAATCGGTGGCCGCTGCACCG
>CAIOYU010000612.1 GCA_903862565.1 uncultured Actinomycetes bacterium
CGAATTCAGCACCACGGTCACCCAGATGCTGAACTACAAACGGCCGCTCAAGGATGCCGAGGGCAACCAGGTCGACAGCAACTTCACCGGGTACATCCTCGGCAACAGGTTGACGGTGACCTCGCTGGGCGTCGGCAGCACCGTGGTGATCGGCAGTGAGATCAGCGGAGCGGACCTGGTTGGCGACAAGGTGGCTCCGGGAACGCGGATCACCAAGTACATCGATCAGAGCGCCCAGTGTGTCGACGATAAGTGTGATCAGTCCAAGGTCGGGGACAGCGTCAGTAGTGGTTATCTGGGCGTTTACGAGGTCAGCATCGACCAGACGGTGGGCAGCAGTGTCCCCGAGCCTTCGCCCGATGATCCCTCCGAACTCAGGCCGGCAGGTATCCGGATCAACCAGACGGGCATCCCGGCGGAAACGTCCGGGGTCATCGCCTCGCTGGCGGACGGGTCGGTACGCCTGCTTTCCTCTGACAGCAACGTGTGGACCACACTTCACGACTCGGCCTGGCCTGGAGGTGGGCAGGTTAGTCAGGTGATGACCTACGGCGAGGGCATCGTGGTCGGAACGGACCAAGGGGCCGTGCTTCAGTGGAGTGGCCCCGGCAAGGACCCGGATCCGACAACCTGGATCGACAACTGGACCGTACTGCACGATGACGAGTGGCCGTATGACGGTTTTATCGATGACGGCCAAGTAACCCCGAAGGCCGGGGTCACCGTGCTGACGTCCTTCAGGGACCCCACCGGCCTGTGCGCAGGGAGCTGCGACGGGTTCGTGGTCGGCTTGTCCACCGGCATCGTGGCGCAGTACAACGACGCCACAGGCTGGAAAAAGTTGCAAGGCTCAGTCTGGGACAACCCGGTGAAGGGCATCGTGCTGTCGAAGTACGACGGTGCCGGGCGTCCCACCATTGCGGTGGGCCTGCAGAACGGGTCGGTCCAGCAGTGGACCGGTTCTGGGTGGAGCGAGATCCAGAAGCCGGGCAAAGGCGGCTGGAACAGTGACATCACCTCGATGAGCCAGTTCGGCGAGAACTTCATCGTCGGCCTGAAGAACAGTGCGATACAGATGCGGGTCAACCCCGGGGACGGGTCGGCGAGCACCTGGGTCGAACTGCACAACGCGGGCTGGGGCAAGTTCGGCCAGGTGAATCAGATCGTGCCGTTCAAGTCCGCCACGATCGGCAACGGTGTGGTCGTCGGTCTGGGCAACGGGTCGGTCCAGTTGTGGAACGGCACCCTGCCCGGCCAGAGCAACTGGACCGAACTGCATGACGCCGGCTGGGGCAGTGCGGTCAACACCCTCGTCCTGGCGAAAGCGAATGTGACCGACGCCAACGGCAATGCGGGACCCCAGGACGGTGTGGTGGTCGGCCTGGCAAACGGGGCCACCGAGCAGTGGACCGGGGTGATCACCGGGACGACCGGCCAGAACGACTGGGTCGAACTCCAGGGCTTCTACGGCACCAACTATGCGGCGCAGGTCTTGAGCAATAAGCAGCCGCTGTCATGCGACAAATGGCGGTGTTCCAATCAGGGCACGCTCTTCTCGGCCGTGGAGTTCGGCGGCAAGCTTGCACAGACGATCGTCGACAACGTCCTGTATCCGCCGGAGTGGGGGACCGCCGGTGGCGTCGGAGGACCCAAAGACCCGGTTTTCTCCAATCCCAATCTGCAGTCGGGCAGCACGGTCAATGGCACCTATCACCCGTTCGCCATCTCGCTGCCCACGATCGCCAAGGCGCTCTCCAAGGACCTCTACACCTATCCCGATCCGCTGAAGATGGTCGGTGAAATCCTGCCGGCCGAACAGGCAGGAATCGCGTCGTGCGGGCAGGCAGCGAGCG
>CAIOYU010000613.1 GCA_903862565.1 uncultured Actinomycetes bacterium
CCACGGACCTCGGGGCCGTGGCTGCGGCAGTCAACTCCCGGCCCCGCAAGGTACTTGGATGGCGTACCCCTGCCGAGGTCTACCAACAGCAGCTATCCTCACTGGCACAAGCCGGTGTTGCATCGACCCCTTGAACCTGCCCAGTACACCTCTGTGCGGTTTGGTGAGACCCTGATGCTGGCCGGGCTGACACCGTCGATCGGCTCTGTGGGCGACGCCTACGACAACGCCCTGGCCGAGACCACGATCGGGCTGTACAAGACCGAAGCGGTGCGTAAGGACTCACCCTTCCGCAGGGGTCCGCTGGACCGGCTGACCGACGTGGAACTGCTCACCGCGGACTGGGTGCACTGGTACAACACCAGCCGCCTGATGCACCGCCTCGGGCGAACACCCCCGGTCGAATACGAGGCCGCCCACTACGCTGAGCGTGCAACCGCAGAGACGGAGGCACACCAGTAACCGAGTGTGCACGAAACCCGGGGCGGTTCAGTGTGCGGCCGGTCCATTGGCTGAACGCGCGATGAAAGGAATTGGGGTCGTCGTAGCCGAGCAGGAAAGCGATCTCGGTCGGCGACAGGGTCGACTGAGTCAGGTAGTGGCGTGCCAGTTGCTCGCGGAGGGCGGCGAGGAGTTCTTGGAATGTGACGCCTTCGTCGCCAAGGCGACGCTGGAGTGTTCTGGTGCTGATACCGAGGCTGCGCGCGACCCCCATTGCGGAGCCGGAGCCAGCAGGGAGGAGTTCGATCAACGTAGCGCGGACTTTGGCGCCCATTGTGCTGTCTCCGGCAAGGTCGTTGAGGCGACGCCTCAACTCGGGTTCGAAAAAAGACCACATCCCGGCATTGGCCGTGAGGAATGGTCGGGTGGCATCGAGACGGGAGAACCGCACCAGTGTCATGTCACCGCGCTCGACCCGCGCGCCGAGCCAATCCTCGACCGTCGCGATGTCCTTCGGCGGCGCAGGAAGGACGACCCGATTGGGGACGACGCGGGTGCGTGTCCCGAGGCGCGCGAGGGCGACCCAAAACGCGACTTCAACGCCGGGCAGGACGGCAGGCGGTGGATCGTCCGTCGGCCATATGATCTCGAGTTCCAAGCCGTTGATGTCGAACTGGACGCTCATGCGCATCGGACCGAGCAGTTGCTTGTGAATCGCGATCCGGTCGGCTGCTACCCGTAGGTTGGGGCTGCACATTGCGGCGAAGATCGTTGGGTCGAAGACCTCGGGGCTGAGCTTGTCGGCGATCGTGATCCCGAGGTCTCGATCACCGACAAACATTTCCAGGGCTTCGAACAGGGCGTAATACTGGGCTGGAGCCAGCAACGCCTCGTCCCGGGTGAGCAGATCGCCCGGCACGTCGGCGGCCCGCAGAAGGTCGGCCGGAAGCACACCGAGGTCAGCGAGCAGCACCCGAACGAACGGCGGCGAGAGCCGAAACGGCGCGACCGGATCACTCACGACGCAGCTGGCTTCTCCATCGCCGCTCTGACGTCGACCCGCAGGCCGGTCTCGCTTTCGGCGACCTTCCACAGGGCTTCAACGGCCGCCTCGCTGCCGGGCCGGACCAGCGGTTTGAGCACCGGAGGCCCGTTCATCACAAACAGCGGACCGTAGAACCCGCCGCCGGGAGCCGTCGGATCGACCGCCGCCCGCAGTTGGCTCAGCGCACCCCGATCGGTCGACATGCCCGTCGACTTGGTCCACTTCTCGAAGAAGGTGCCGAGACCGCCGCCGCCACCGCTTGCGGTGGTGGTGGTTTGCAGATCGGAGTTGGTCATTCCCGGCTGGGCGGACAGCGCCTTGGCATCGACGCCGGCTTGATCGAACTGTTCCTGGAGCCCGACGGCGAGGTGGCGCATGGCCAACTTGGTCTGGCCGTACATGCGCCACGCGTCGAAGTTCTTGCGCATGTGTGGGTCCGCGGGGTCGATCGCGCGGCCCATGTGCTGGGCGGTGCTCGACAGTGTCACGACCCGCGTACCGGGCGTGGCGACGAGGATGGGCAGCAAGTGGGAGATCAAGGCCCAGTGGCCGAGCACGTTGATGCCCATCTGGGCGTCGAAGCCGTCCTCGGTGGTGTCCGGCGGCATGGCCATCACGCCGGCATTGCACATGAGGATGTCGATGCGGTCGTGTTCCTCAGCGATCCGGTCCGCGGCGATCTTGACCGAGGCCAGTGAGCCGAGGTCCAGTTCGACGATCTCCAGTGATGCCTCCGGGTACGTGGCGATGATTTCGGCGTGAGCCTGTGCTGCCTTGGCCTGATTGCGGGCCGCCATCACCACGTGGGCGCCGTGACCGGCAAGTGCCTTCGCAGAGGCGAGCCCGAGCCCGCCGTTCGCTCCGGTGACAACGGCGACCTTGCCACGCAGGTCGGGGATGTTCTTCGTTGACCAACTCATGACTGGAGCCTACGGTGACCGAGCCGCCACAGTGCTCGCAGATCACGCCAAGATCACCTCCATCCGCGCCACGATTGGCCGCCCAGTCTGCTCACGCAGCAGGCACACCGGGATTCGCACTCAGGCGTCCGCGTGTTCGTCGATGACAACGAGCCTCCGGCACGTTCCGGTGACATCAAGATTCGACTGAACGAACGACCGCGTAGAAGCCCCGCGGCAAGGCCTAGGAAACGAAACGGCCTCTGAGACAAACCCATTAGAAACGGCGTGAGGCAGCGCCCCCTGCAGGGCGTGCCCAACCTCCTACGCCGACAGATCAGCGACGGAAACCAAAACAGGCCAGGCCTTTCGGCCTGGCCTGTTCTTTGTGGAGCTGCCGGGAATTGAACCCGGGTCCTACGGCACTTCCTCGAGGCTTCTCCGTGCGCAGTTCGCTATGCCTCTACTCGGACCCCTCAGTCACACGAACAAGCCGAGGTGACGATCCCAGTCGCTGTAAATGTCCCGTTAAGTCCCGCGACCGAACTGAACGGTTGATCCCTCTAGCTGATGCCAGGATCCGGGCCGAGGGCTTTCCCGGTCTGACAGACACACTGTCGCTTAGGCAGCGAGAGCGTAGTCGCGCTGATTTGAGTCGGCGCTTAATTGGTTGCAATGACGCTTACGGTGGTCTCTTGCCTGCACCGGCACGCTTCCCTTGATTCGATGCGCGAAGTCGAAACCCTTCAGCCCCTCGAACCCCGGCCGAACTTCAACCGGTAAAACAATGGTACGTCAGGGTAACGACAAACCCGAAGCGATTAATTCCCCGAGCCTGACGCGCAACCTGGATGACCCACCTAGATGACGTAGGCGAGGTTCTCGACGATGCGCGCACCTGCGTCGGCGTCACCTTCATATTCGATGGCCTGCGGGGCGGCGGGGATCATCGGCCGGCCGCCGGCCAGTCGGGCGAACTGCCGGCCGTCGAGCCTGATCGCGACGGTGGGCTCGTCGTTGCCGAAGTCCTCGACGAGGGCGGCACGGCCGTCCACCGCGACCCGGAACTCGCGCGCGAGCGGCCCCGTCAACGCGATGAGCACCCGGGAACCCTCCGGCGCCTTGCCCTTCTTGCCCACCACGAAACCCATGCTGGTGGCCATCTCATCGAATGCCAACCGGCTGTCCGATCCGGCCAGTTCGGCGTCGGCGGACGGTGTGCACACCGCGTCGCGGATGTCGTGCTCGTGGAACCAGCAGTCGAACACCCGCACCCGCATGAACCGCCCGTAGCTGTCCGGCCCGGCCGGGGTCAAAGTCACGGTGTTCCACTCATCCTCGGACATTGCGGTCAGCATCGCTTTGCGCCGAGCGGTCACGTCGCGATAGGTGGCCAGCATCGACTTCGGACTCTCGCCCCGCAGGTGCTGGACCCAGCGCTCGTTGAGAGCCCCGATCTCGTTGTGCACGTAGGGCGGTTGGTCCGCGGGGGCGTCCGGGAGTTGCTCTCCGGCCAGCATCATCTCGGTGCCGACGACGTGAGCGACGACGTCGTGAACGGTCCAGCCCGGTAGCGCCGTCGGGGTCTGCCACTGCTCGTCGGTCAGCCCGGCCAGTACGGCGTCGATGCCGTCCCAGGACTCGAACAGACCGGTCAGGACGTCGTCCTTGTCCAGGACAGTGCGGGGGCGCGGCTTATCGGGCTGGGAATCGGCGGACATGAGCGAATGCTAGTGGACAGCGGCAAGACCCACGATCAGCGGTAATCTCAGGCCATGGCCGTCGCAGGGCACGATCAGAACCCACCCATCCCGTGCCGGCTGACGTCCTGGGCCGATAAGAAGTGACACCGCTTCAGCGTTACCTCGCCGAGGAGATCGCCACCGACCACGTCGACGGCCTTCTGTCACGCCGCGAAGCGTTGCGCCGGCTCGCTCTGCTCGGGATGGGCACCGCCACCGCCGC
>CAIOYU010000614.1 GCA_903862565.1 uncultured Actinomycetes bacterium
CGACGTTGACCGGATCCTGCCCGTCCCGCGACCTAGTTTTACGGCATTTCTTACCGCAACGAAACTCAAGTCCGGCAAAACGTACAGTGCCCCTCCCCACAGTAGGGAGGGGCACTGAACGGTGTCGTAGCGTCAGTTCGTGCCGCGAGCGTTCTTAGCGCCTCGGTTACCCCTCTTCGGGGTGCTGTCGGCAGCACCATCGCCGGTGCCGGCCCGCGCCTGGCTCGGTGCCGCAGTCGGACTCGGAGCCTCGGCGGCCTCGCCAGCGTCAGTGGCTGCGCTGACCTCGGTGACCTCGCTGACCGCGCTGTTGGCGTCCGACTCGTCCAGCGGGGCAGGTGCCTCGGCCTGCACCGCCGGGGCCACGTCGGCGACCTCGCTCGTGACGGCCGATTTGCTCAGCGGCGTCGGAGCCTCGACCACCGCCTCCGGAGCGGCCGGGGTCTCGACGGCTGCGACCGGGGCGGGCGCGGTGACCGCCGCGGCAGCCGTTGCCTCTGGCTCTAATAACAACGGTTCGTTTAGGATGCCGCCGTTCCCGAAAAGCTTCGGGCTGCCCAGTCGCTGGAGGCTACTGGTCAGCACCGAACGGATGCTGGGGGTCGTTATGACGAACAGATCCGGGTCCTGTTCGTCGACGGTTACATTGCCGACCCCGATGGTCTGGTTCACTATCTGACCGAGAGTGCCGTTTGAGCCCAACAGACCGTCGACGACAGCGTTCCATGCGCCCTCGATATTGAGGTCGGCCAGATTGGCGACGAAGGAGGCGGCCGTGTCGGCCAGTGAGCTTGCGATGAGGCTCACGCTGCCGACGACCGCCTCGGCCAATCCCGCCACCAGTAACGGAAGCGTGGAGGTGACGAGCAACTGGACGTTCTGGATGATGTTGTCGACGATGTAGCCCACGCTGGTCAGCGCAAATTCCACGCCGAACTGAAGCGGCGCGACGATCGCCTCGGCCAGGGTCTCGAGCGCGGCCTCCGGGTTGCCGGCGATCAGTTCCTGGACCGCGGCAACGGCCGCGAAGGGGGCGTAGAACGCTGCGCCCGCAACACCGTCGACCAGCGCGATGGCACCGGAGAAGCCGGCGAATGCGTAGCCGGACAGGTTAGTGACCAGAGCGGTCAGCGGGCCGGTGGAGAACTGATTCGCCAGGTCGGGGATGATGCCGAAGAGGAACGGCGCGTACAGGTAGGCGCTTTCAGGGTCGAAGGGATCCGCCCCGTAGAAGCCCTCGGGCCACACGAGCCCGTCGATGAAACCAGCCTGATCGAGGATGGCGTCGCCGACATCGAACACGACGTCCGTGATCGCGGTGATCGGATTTGAGAAGGCCGACAGCTCAATCGAAGCGGCGACGCGCTGGGCCGAGGGCAGCAGGTCGGGCTGGGTGATCGGCGTCGCGGCGACCACGGCGGCACTTAGTGCGGCAACGCCAGCGGTCATTTGTGAGCGCAGGGAGGTGTTCATAACCGGGGATTCCTTCCGAAGTTTCGGCAAACATATCAAAGCCCGGTTACTGCCGGGACGGCTTGGTGTGGACTGAGCGCACTGAGCACACTGGGCTGACGCAGTTGGGGCTGACGCAGTCGGGGGATGTTGTCGGGGGATGTTTACGCCCCGCCGCGCGTTAGAAGGGACATGACGATCCCGCCATACGAGCCACCCAAACCCCCCGCCGCTTCGCTGGGAAACAACCTGCTGTGTCCGAAGTGCGCCGGGTTAATGCGCACCTACGAGCGAAACGGCGTCCACCTCGAGCAGTGCGACACCTGCCGGGGAATCTTCCTCGATTTCGGCGAGTTGGAGTCGATGACCAAGCTTGAGAACCGTTTCGCGCCGCCACCGCCGCAGGCCCAACAGGGATACGGCCC
>CAIOYU010000615.1 GCA_903862565.1 uncultured Actinomycetes bacterium
ACGACGCCGTAGCGCACCACCGGCAAGGTCCGGAACTCGACGTCGCCGCCGGCCAGCGCAGCCATCCGACGGAACTGAGCCTCGCCCCAACCTTCCGACAGCACAACGTCTTTGCGGGCAACCGCCACCAGGTCGCGGAACTCGTCGAGGTTGCCGAAGACCCCGGATCGCTGCAACTGGTGGGCGATCGACAACAGGAACGCCTGCTGACGGTGCGTGCGGTCGAGGTCACCGTTCTCCAGGCCGTGCCGCTGACGAACGAACGCCAGAGCCTCGGCGGCGTTGAGGGTCTGCCGGCCGGCCGGGAAGTCGGCCCCGGAGTACTCGTCGTAGACGGGGTGGTTGAGGCACACCTCGATCCCGCCCAGGGTCAGGGCCAGGTCATAGAAACTGGCCAGGTTCACTTCGGCGAAATAGTCCACCGGTTGACCGGTGAGCGCCTGCACCGCGCGCAGGGTTGCCGCGCGCCCGGCCTCCCGGCCGCGACGTTCGAGCTCGCCGGGATCGGTGACACCCTCGTCCTCCAATTCCTGCTCGGTCTGCGCCTTGGTGAGCCCGTAGGCCTCCTTGATCTTGATGTGGTCGTATCCGGTGATCCCGCTGACGGCGACGTAGTCATCGCGGGGGATGGAGAAGGCAACCACTCGGTCGTCGGCACCCACGTGCACGAGGATCAGCGTGTTGGTGTTGTAGCCGCCGGAACTGGAGTCTCCGGCATGCAGCTTGTCCAGGATGCTCTCCGGCAGGTCGTTTCCGTCCTGATCTTTACGCGAGTCCAGGCCGATCAGCAGGATGTTCATGCCGCCGCCCGTCGACCGTGGCATGTCCACATCGCGCGCGCGAGAGACGGTGATCCCGCTGAGCAGGCCGCGGGCCTGCCAGTAGGCGACTCCGGTCCCGGTCAGTACGAGTACGGCCAGCAGAGCCGCGAGCGTCCGCCGCAGCACCCGGACCACTCGCATGCCGTCAGTATCGTCTGACTTCCGCCGCCACGCTGAAATGCATAGGGTTTGGTCGTGAGTGGACCGCAGAGTGGAAGCTGGCTGCCCGACCCGGAGGGCCGCTACGAATTCCGTTGGTGGGACGGGATGGCCTGGACCGATCAGGTCTCGCAGCGGGGCCAGATCGGCACCGCGCCGTTAGCCGGTGCCGCACCGCCCCAGCATGAGGCGCAGGCGTCGGCCGCGTCGGCGCCGGGCGGCGGGTTCGCTGGAATCACAGGCGAACTTGTCGACGGCCGTTTCAGCGAACGGGAGGCTGACGCGGTCGCGAATCAGAACTCCAAGATGCTGCGGGTGCGCCTCGGCGAGCCGTTCATGGCACGCCAGGGGGCGATGGTCGCCTACCAGGGCACCGTCGACTTCGCCTACGAAGGCGGCGGAGCCTCGAGGTTCATCAAGAAGGCGCTGACCGGCGAGGGTCTCCCGCTGATGCGGTGCCAGGGCCAGGGCGACGTGTTCCTCGCCGAGCGCGCCTACGACGTTCACCTCCTGCATCTCACCAACGCCGGGCTGTCCATCAGCGGCAAGAACGTGCTGGCGTTCTCGGCCCGGCTGGAGTGGAACATCGAACGCGTCCGGGGCGGGAGTATCGCCACCGGCGGATTGTTCAACACCGCCCTGCGTGGCACCGGATGGGTGGCGCTGACCACAGACGGACCCCCTGTCGTGCTCGACGCCGCCCAGGCGCCCACCTACGCCGACAGCAACGCCGTCGTTGCGTGGTCATCAAACCTGCAGACCCAGCTGAAGACGAGCTTTACGGCCGGAGCCCTGATCGGCCGCGGCTCCGGCGAAGCGATCCAGGTGTCGTTCCACGGCCCGGGGTTCGTGATCGTTCAGCCGTCCGAAGGCATACCCACCGCGGTCCAGTGAGCCGGGTAAGCTCGAATCGTGTTGCAGCACTTGACGTAATCTGGATCCGGAGGCGGACTCTCGCGCGGATTGCCGGTAGAATAGAGGGCGCCCCGGACGGATCGACGGCCTCGTAATCGGCTACTCTGGCCCCTCTGTTGGAGCCGGGGCTCCGCCCCTATCGAACAGAAGTTCGATAGTCTGTGTCGATGCCGCCGTGGCCACCATGTCCTTGTCCCCGCTTCGGGCGGTGACCACCGGTCTCTGCGTGGGGCAGAAGCCCACACCTCGCTGAAAGGGATGACCA
This sequence comes from uncultured Actinomycetes bacterium, assembly GCA_903862565.1. GTDB lineage: Bacteria > Actinomycetota > Actinomycetes > Mycobacteriales > Mycobacteriaceae > Mycobacterium. The sequence continues at coordinate 2,161 of CAIOYU010000615.1, forward strand.
CCCGTGAGCTACACCGCCGCCGACATCACCGAGCTCGACGACGTCGCGCACACGCGGCTTCGTCCGGCGGTGAATCTGGGCCAGGACGTGCGCAACACCGCGCTGCGGGAGCTGGTCGACAACGCGATCGAGGAAGTGTCCGTCCCTGCCCACGGCGGCTCGACGGTGACGATCGTGCTGCACCCCGACGCCTCGGTGACGGTGTCCGACGACGGGCGCGGCCTGCCCGTGGATTCCGACCCGCTCACCGGCAAGAACGGAATCGTCAAGACGTTGGGCACCGCACGGGCCGGCGGGAAGTTCTCGGCCCATGTCGACGCCGCCGGCACCGGGGCCGGGCTCAACGGGATCGGCGCCGCGGCGGCGGTGTTCATCTCCGCCCGTACCGACGTCGCGGTGCGACGGGGCGGCAAGACCTACGTGCAGTGCTTCGGACGCGGCTACCCCGGCGCTTTCGCCGGCGCCACCTTCGACCCCGAGGCCGAATTCGTCCGGGACGACACACAGAAATTGCAGGGGGTCCCCAATCGCGTGCCGCGCGACCACGGCACCTCGGTGCGGATTCTGTTCGATCCGCAGGTGGCCCCGGACTCTGTAATCGACATCGGCGAGGTGCTGCTGCGCGCCCAGGCATCGGCCCGGATGTGCCCAGGGGTGCGTCTGCGGGTGATCGACGAGGGCTGGCCGCTCGGCGAGGTCCCGCCCGCACTGGCACAGCCTTTCGACGGGCCGTGGGGCACCGATGCACTCCTGGAACTGATGTGCACAGCCTCGGGTACCCCGCAGCCCGAATTGGTGCTGCTGGTCGACGGCGCCGGGACGTACACGACCGGCCGCGGCCCGACGCCGATGCGGTGGTCGGTGGCCGCCGGCCCTGCCGAGCCGGTGACCGTCGCGGCGTTCTGCAACACCGTGCGCACCCCCGGCGGAGGCTCGCATCTGTCGGCAGCGGTGAAGGGGCTCTCGGAGGCGCTGGCCGAACGTGCCGGACGCATCCGCGACCTCGGCCTCGCCAAGGGGGAGAACGGCCCGGAGGCACAGGATTTCGCCGCAGTCACCGCGCTGGCCGTCGACACCCGCGCCCCCGACGTGGCGTGGGATTCCCAGGCCAAGACCGCGGTGTCCTCGCGCTCGCTCAACCTGGCGATGACGCCGGAAGTGGGCCGCGCGGTCACAGTCTGGGCGGCCAACCCCGCCAACTCCGCCGCGGTCGCGATCTGGACGAAACTGGCACTGGAGTCCGCTCGCGCACGGCGCAGCGCCGAGGGGGCCAAGGAGCGCTCCCGGGCGGCCTCGAAAGCCAAGGGCCTGGGCACCAACCTGTCACTTCCACCGAAACTGCTGCCCAGCCGGGAAAGCGGACGCGGCAGCGGCGCAGAGTTGTTCATCTGCGAGGGCGACTCCGCGTTGGGCACCATCAAAGCCGCGCGAGACGCCACCTTTCAGGCGGCTTTCCCGTTGAAAGGCAAGCCGCCCAACACCTTTGGTTGGACCGCGACCAAGGCGCGCACCAAGGAGGAGTTCGACTCCATCGAACGCATCCTGGGCTGCGGAGTGCGGGATCACTGCGATCCGGAGAAGTGCCGCTACGACCGGATCCTGTTCGCCTCCGACGCCGACCCCGACGGCGCCAACATCAACTCCAGCCTGATCTCGATGTTCCTCGACTTCTACCGTCCCTTGATCGCCGCCGGCATGGTCTACGTGACGTTGCCGCCACTGTTCGTGGTGTACGACGCCGACACCCGCATCTATTGCCAGGACGAAGCCGAACGCGACGAGGCCGTGACCCGGCTCCGCGCCGCCTCGCGGCGCAAGGTCGAGGTGCAGCGCAACAAGGGACTCGGGGAGATGAACGCCGACGACTTCTGGAACACCGTGCTCGACCCCGCCCAGCGCACCGTCTACCGCATCGGGCCCGATGACAAGGCACTGGAACTGCATCACGTCCTGTTCGGCGGTCCGGCCGAGGGGCGCCGGGACTGGATGGCCGCGGCCGCAGCCCGCATCGACGTCGCCGCCCTCGACCTCAACTAAGGAGACATCCCGGTGACCGTCATCGAACAGAACCCCGAACTGGTTCACGACTTCTCCGCCGAGGAGTACTGGAACCGCTACCAGTTGCTCTTCGCGCTCTACAGCGTCAGCGACCGGGCCATCCCCTCGGCCTACGACGGGCTCAAGCCCGGACAGCGGCGGCTGCTGTACCAGATGCACGCCTCGAACCTGTTGCCCGGCAACAAGCCCCAGAAGTCCTCGAAGGTCTGTTCGGCGGTGACCGGCAACCTTCACCCGCACGGCGGAGCCGCCATGTACGGCGCCGCGGCGCTGCTGGCGGCGGAGTTCCAGCGGGTCAAGATCATCGACGGCCAGGGGGCGTTCCCGCGGATCCAG
>CAIOYU010000616.1 GCA_903862565.1 uncultured Actinomycetes bacterium
ACGCGCGTTTCGATCAGTGGCGGCTGCCCAACATGGGGGCCTGGCTCCTGCACGGTCACCTCCACACCGCCCGAGAAACTAGTGGCCCCAAATCTATTCACATCGGCCTTGACGCTTGGGGCCTCACGCCGGTGTCCATCAACAGCCTCGCCCGCATCATCGCGCCTTGATCTCCTCTCCGACAACACGTCCAGATCTGCGCCAAGGATGCCCCTGGCGCAGATCTGGCCGGGAATGCCGCCCGGGGGCGACTGGAACAACGCGGTACTACGCAGCTTCCGTTCCGTTAGAACCGGACCGCGGACTACCATCGCCACCGCGATCTAAGGCACCTTCACCCTCCAACATCTGTCGGAGTTCGCTGTCTGAGCTGTACTGCAAGTGCGTGATACCGGCTGCAGTCATACGGAACGGGACAATGCCCCGCGGTGAAAAGCGGCTCTTGTGGACTCGCATGAGACGAAGGTTGTCCAAGGTGCGCTCAGTGCCGAGAAGGTCCTCGCGCTGTTCCTGATCCAACGTGTGTAATAGCAACTCAAGGGCTTGCTCAAACCGGCGATCATCCGGGGCGAGCAGGTCAATCAACGCGTCAGGACGATAGGCAACGGCCATGCCGCCGGCGCGGCGGCCAGCGGTGTCGTACATGCTGAGCACAATCGCAGCCCGATCGAGGCCCCGGCACCAGCGCTGCAGCTTACCGATGGCAGCCTTGATCCGGGGTGCCTGCCAGTCGCATGCGGCGTTGAGGCTATCAAGCACTAGAAGTTCGGCGCCGTAATCCATCGCAGCATTGATCGCATCCTCGACGGCGTCGATCCGGGCCAACCGAAGCCCTTCGACGGGGGCGTTCGTTCGATGTGCGAGTCGGACAACGTCGTCAGTCGTCATCTCGGCATCAGCCACCGCATACAACGTCGTCGTCTTGCTGGCAGCTGCGCAGGCCATCGCGACCGACAAAGTGGATTTGCCAGAACCTTCCCGCCCAAACAGCGCACTCAACGACCCCACAGGAACCCCACCACCAACAAGTGTGTCGGCAGCGCCGACGGAAATTCGGCGCCGCGGGGGCGGGGCAGGATCTGCGGCGGAAAGGACTTTCACTTCGTAGGGCATTTCATTCTCCTTCTAATTGGTTCTGCCGAATGCTGTTGTGGTTCCAGATTGAGCGGAGTCCGGAAAGCCGGACTGCCGTTCGTTGAGTGAGTTGTGTAAGCCTGGCGGTGTCAGCCACGATGACTACCGCGCCAACTGCGTCGCAGACTGTCTGTGTTCAGCTAATGCAACTCTGAGCCCGACAAATGCAGTTGGGTTCGTAGCTTAGGGATCGGCGGATTCGCCTTTGATTCAATGGTTTTCGCCATGGTCGCGGTGAACCCTCATCCCACACGGAGATACCCAATCCGTGGGGGACTACGTCCTCCACGGGCGATCGAGCGACACAACTTGCAATTTCCTCTCCCCACTTCGGCTTGTGTCACCCAGCCTCAACGCAATCGGGCCCAACCCCAGGCATCGGGGGCCAGCCCCGGCGGGTGGTCACCACCCAGCGCAGACGGTCATGGGCTCGGTAATGCCCTGACCAACTCCCCCGGATCGACGTCAAGCCCGCCCGCAATCTTCACGATGGTCTCCAGTCGCAAGCTCCGCTGCCCCCGCTCGACTTTCCCCAGTTGCGTCCAGTGGATGCCGCATCGGACGGCAGCCGCCTCCTGGCTGAGCCCGAGTTCAAGCCTGCGCGCCCTCACCCGCTCCCCGAATACGCGAGTGGTTTCGTTGAGCGCGGACGACTCGGCCTTCGGCATGGTTTCCAACCTCATACGGCCCGCGCGTATCGGGCCAGAGCGTATCCGGCCCATGTGTATTGCACGCAACCCTTTCCGGCCTTAGGGTGAAGCTTTGCGCCGACCGACACCGTGGAGACCTATGCCGCCAGACGCCGACCCCACCTCACTCAGGAACCTCGCCGAATTCCTCGCTCCTCACATGGACCTGCCGGACCGCATGGCCGTCGCC
>CAIOYU010000617.1 GCA_903862565.1 uncultured Actinomycetes bacterium
CGCGGATTCTCTAGCGCGGCTTGAGTTTCCGCTTCTCCCGCACCCGGACGTTGATCCGGATCGGCGACCCTTCGAACCCGAAGGTCTCGCGCAGTTTGCGCTCCAGGAAGCGCCGGTAGCCGGCCTCCAGGAAGCCACTGGTGAACAACACGAACGTCGGCGGCCGCGAGGTGGCCTGGGTGGCGAACAGGATTCGCGGCTGCTTGCCGCCCCGCACCGGCGGCGGGGTCGCCGCGACGACCTCCTTGAGCCAGGTGTTCAACTGCCCGGTGGTGATGCGGGCATCCCAGGACGCCAGTGCGGTCTCCATGGCGGGCACCAACTTCTGCACCGCACGGCCGGTCATCGCCGAGATGTTCACCCTTGGTGCCCAACTGATCTGGTTCAACTGCAGGTCGATCTCACGGTCGAGCAGGAAACGACGGTCCTCGTCGACCAGATCCCACTTGTTGAACGCCACCACCAGGGCACGGCCGGCCTCGATCACCATCGACAACACGCGCTGGTCCTGCTCGCTCAACGGCTGGGAGGCGTCGAGCAGTACCACCACCACCTCGGCGGCGTCGATGGCGCTGTGGGTGCGCACCGAGGCGTAGAACTCGTGCCCGCTGGCCTGCCCGACTTTGCGGCGCAGGCCGGCGGTATCGACGAAACGCCAGATCCTGCCGTCCAATTCGATCAGTGAGTCCACCGGGTCGACGGTGGTGCCGGCCACGTCGTGGACCACCGACCGCTCGGATCCGGCCAGCCGGTTGAGCAGCGAACTCTTGCCGACGTTCGGCTTGCCCACCAGCGCCACCCGGCGCGGCCCGCCGGTGGTCGGTCCGGCCTCGGACACCGCGGGCAGCGCGGCCAGCACGTCGTCGAGCAGATCGGCGACCCCGCGGCCGTGCATGGCGCTGATCGGGTGCGGCTCCCCCAATCCCAGCGACCACAGGGCGGCGGCGTCGGCCTCACCCTTCTCGTTGTCAACCTTGTTGGCCGCCAGGAAAACCGGCTTGCCGGAACGCCGCAGGATGCGCACGGCCGCCTCGTCGGCGGCGGTGGCGCCGGTGATGACGTCGACAACCAGGATCACCGCGTCCGCGGTCTGCATGGCGATCGAGGCCTGCTCGGCGACCTTCTGCTGCAATCCCTTTGCGTCGGGCTCCCACCCGCCGGTGTCCTGGACGACGAACCGCCGTCCACTCCACAGCGCGTCGTAGGACACCCGGTCCCGGGTCACCCCGGGCAGGTCTTCGACGACGGCTTCGCGGCGGCCCAGGATGCGGTTCACCAGAGTCGATTTGCCGACGTTGGGCCGGCCGACGACGGCGAGCACCGGTGGCGGCCCGGCGTCCTCACCGGCCTCGTCGAGGAACTCGCCCTCCCCGAACTCCCACTCGCTTTCGTCCGACCATGTGCCGTCTTCGGTCATCGGGCTTCCTCCGTCTTCTCCAGAACCAGCGCACGGAGGTGGCTGACCACTTCGGTCTGTGTCATGTCGCTGGTGTCGATGATCAGCGCGTCCTCGGCCGGCCGCAGCGGGGAGACCGCGCGGGTGGAGTCCAAGTGATCGCGCCGACGCACGTCGGCCAGCACCGTCTCGTAGTCGTCGGGCAGTCCGGACGCGACGTTCTGGTCATTGCGCCGCTTGGCCCGGGTCTCCGCTGAGGCGGTCAGGAAGATCTTGACGTCCGCATCCGGCAGCACCACGGTGCCGATGTCGCGGCCTTCGACCACGATGCTGTCGCTGCCCTCGGCCAACTCGCGCTGGCGGCCGACCAGGCGCTCGCGCACCTCCGGCACCGCCGAGACGGCGGAGACGGCCCGGGTCACCTCGTCGCCGCGGATCTGCACCGACACATCCTCGTCGCCCAGGAACGCCTGCACCGCGTCGGGGTCATACCCCACCGACATCGGCACATCGCTGGCGGCGGCGATGGCGTCGGGGTCGCCGAGATCAACCCCGGCGCGTACCAGGGCCAGGGTCAGGATCCGGTACATCGACCCGCTGTCGAGATAGCGCGCCCCCAGGGTGCGGGCCAAATCCCTTGACACCGAGGACTTTCCGGTGCCCGCGGGCCCGTCGATCGCGATCCTTGCTCCGGTCACATTCCCACCGCCTTGTATAGATCGCCGATCTCCTTGCGGGTCAGCGCGCGGATACTGCCCGGCCGCTGCTCCCCCAACGTCACCGCACCGATGTCGGTGCGCACCAGTGCCTCCACCGGGAATCCGACGGCGGCCAGCATCCGGCGCACGATCCGCTTGCGGCCCTCGTGCAACGTCAGTCGCAGCAGGGTCTTGCCCGGCACGGCGTCCACCACCGCGAAATCGTCCACCGACGCCGGACCGTCCTCCAGTTCGACACCCGCCCGCAGCGCCTTCCCCAGACCACGCGGCACCGACCCTGTGACGGTGGCCAGGTAGGTCTTGGGCACCTCGAACGAGGGGTGCATCAACCGGTGGGCCAGTTCACCGTCGTTGGTGAGCAGCAACAGCCCTTCGGTGTCGGCGTCGAGGCGCCCGACGTGAAACAGCTTCTTGTTGCCGCGGACTCGATGTTCGATGAGGTCACCGATGCAGGGCCGGCCCCGATCGTCGGACATCGTCGAGTGCATCCCGTGGGGTTTGTTCACCGCCAGGTAGACCATCGAGTCGTCCCACATGACCCGGCTGCCGTCCACGCGGATCTGGGCGGTCTCCGGGTCGACCCGGGTGCCCAGTTCGGTGACGATGCGGCCATCCACCTCGACGCGGCCGTCGATGATCATGCGCTCGGCGACCCGCCGGGACGCTATTCCGGCCTGGGACAACACTTTTTGCAGGCGGATGCCTTCGGGTTCGGGCATGTCCTCAGCCTTCGGATTCGGTGTCGACGTCGAACGTCACTTGTTTGTCGGTTGCCGGCCGACCACTCAATCTGGCGAAACGCGGCTCGCTGTCCAGGCTTTCACTCAGGTCGTCGATGACGTCGACGTCGGGCAGCAACGGTGCGATGTCGGGCAGGTCGGTCAGCGACGACAGGCCCAGGCGTTCCAGGAACAACTCGGTGGTGGCGAACGCGGTCGCCGCACTGTCGGGATCGGTGCCCGCCTCCGTGATCAGTCCGCGGGCCACCAGGGTCCGCATCACCGCATCGCAGTTCACACCACGCACGGCACTCACCCGGGCCCGGGTGACGGGCTGGCGGTAGGCCACCACCGCCAGGGTCTCCAGCGCCGCCCGGGTCAGCTTGGACCGGGTGCCGTCCATCAGCAGACGCTCGACGTAGGGCGCGAACCGGGCACGGGTGTACATCCGCCAGCCGCCGCCCGCCTCACGGACGTCGATGCCGCTGTCGCGGGCCGTCAGGTCGTCGGCGATCCGGTGCAGGATCTCCGAAATGCGATGCACCGGTTGCTCGGTCACCGCCCCCAGGGTCTCGGTGCTCACCGGTGAATCGACCACCAGCAACATGGCCTCCAGGATGCGGGCCAACTCGTCGTCGTCGACGTCATCGACGTACACGACTTCGGCATTATCGCCATCGAGACGGTCATCCTCGGGATGGTCACCCTCGAGTTGCTCACCGCCGCAGCCTGATTCGCCGACGATGTCGTCGCGGTCCGGTTCGCCGGCGCTCGTCTCGGCGATCGCTTCGGTCTCTTGGCTCATTGCTCTTCCCACTCGGCTCGTACCTGCTCGTCGTTC
>CAIOYU010000618.1 GCA_903862565.1 uncultured Actinomycetes bacterium
ATCTGCGCGAGCGCGGCCTGCTGGGCACCTCGATCCTGTGGTTCGAACACGATCTGGGCGGCCGCGGGCCGCTGCCGGCCGAGCACTGGCGCGACCTGTGTCTGTCCTCGGTGACTACCCACGACCTGCCCCCCACCCCTGGCTATCTGGCCGGTGAGCACGTGAAGTTGCGACACGCGCTGGGATTGCTCACCCGCCCCAAGTCCGAGGAACTGGCCGCCGACCGGGCCGAGCAGGCCGGCTGGATGGCCGAGTTGCGCCGGGTCGGACTTCTGGCCCCCGACGGCGCCGACGAGGAGGACGTGATCCTCGCGCTGTACCGGTACCTGGGACGAACGCCGTCGCGACTGCTGGCGCTGTCCCTGGCCGACGCGGTCGGTGAGCGGCGTACCCAGAATCAGCCTGGAACCACCGACGAGTACCCGAACTGGCGGGTGCCGTTGGCCGGCCCCGACGGGAAACGGGTATTCCTTGAAGACGTCTTCACCGACCGGCGGGCCGCGGCGCTGGCCGAAGCGTTGCGCGCGGCCACCGATCCATCCGGCGGCTAACGCACACCCTCCGCGGCCTCGGCGAGTGCGTCGCGGGCTGAGCGTCGGCGCAATTCGATCACGTCGCCGAGTTGGCGTGCCAGCCGATTATCCTGCTGCGCAACGGTGTTCATCGCGTCCCGGGATACGCCGATGACGACCGTGTCGGTGATCGCGACCATCCCGATGATCATTCGCTGCCGGGTCAGCGCGGTGCCGCCGAAGTGATCACCGGCGCCAAGCTCCCCCAGCGAGATCCTCCGACCGTCGTCGGCCGTCACGAACATTTCGGCGGTTCCCTCGATGATGAAGCCAACGGACGTCGGGATGGTATCGACGGCCTGGATCAATTCGCCGCCCGCGTAGGGCAGCAGACGGGCGCCGCTGAGCATCGTGGCGAGTTCGTTCTCGTCCACGCCCAACGAGGCCACTGCGGGGCCCAGGTGTTCGGCCATGAAGTCGCGTTTCTCCCGGTTGCCGGACTTCACGTTGTCGAGGTGCAGTCCGGCACGCTGCGCGGCGTACCAGCTCCGATGCTGCAGAGTATCGGCCGTCGCGGCCTCGTCGGCCGGCGAGGCGATCGGCACCGACACCCGGTAGGCACCGGCGCCGAGTGCGGTCACCGACGCCGGGATACCGGCCAGTTTGGCCGGCAGTGCTGCGGCGACGGCGAGCAGGGTGTCCCTGACCTCACCGGGTGGGTCGTCGGCGGCGAAGGTCAGGGTGGCCCTCGCCTTGAAGTACGGCGCAGTGGTTCGACTGAGGTTGACGAACGAGTCCTCTGCCAACGCGGCGTTGGGGATGACCTGAAGCCCGTTCTCGGTGTCGATATGCACGGCGCGCCAGTTGACCTCGGCGACCCGGCCCTTGCCGAACTTGGTGTCCAGCCAGTCGCCGATCCGAAACGGTTGTTCGAACAGCAGCAGCAGGCCGGAAATCACCGGACCCACCGCGCTCTGCACGGCAAGGCCGATCACGATGGAGGTGACCCCGACCGCAGTGACTAGTCCGCCGATGTTCGCGCCCCACACCCAGGACAGCAGTACACCGATGCCCAGGACGATCAGGACCAATCGGCCCAGGTCGACGAAGATGCCGGGCAGTCGCTCGCGCCAACTGCCGGTTCGGGCCTCACCGAAGAGTGCCGCGTTCACCCCGGAGAGCAGCAGCAGCATGACCAGGAACCCGAATACCGACGCGGCGACCTTCGACCAGGTCGGATCGGCGTCGGCGGCCTCGAGTTGCCTGAAGAGCAGATAGAGCGCGCCAGCCGGGAGAATCCAATTGCGCAGCAGTCCAACAGGTTTGGCATATGCACTGTTGCGACGAGCCAGGGTGCTGTGCAGTTCGTGCAGGATCAGCAGCGCGATGGGCAGGCCGACGATGACCAGTATCGCCGGCCAGAACCAGGGCTGGGCGATGAGCGCGTTCATAGCGGCTGTGCCGACCCGATGTCGAGGCGCCAGACCCTCTCCGGTCCTGCCGCACCGGTGACGGTGCCAGCTTCGGTGAGCGGATAGATGCCCAACACGGCGTCGCGGACCCGGTTGCTGACGAAGATTCCCGCCGAGCCGGTGGCCGAGTGGACCCGGTGGGCGAGGTCGACCGCCTCACCCCAGAGCGCGTAGATGGTGGAGCGCTGACCCACCAGGCCACTGGTCACCGGCCCACTGTCGATGCCGATCCGCACCGTCAGCGCGGAGCCATTCTGGTCGTTGAAGCTGTCCAGGATCTCGGTGACTTCCTTGGCGAAGGCGATGATGCGACTGGCGTGGTCAACCCTCGGCACGACCAGTCCGCAGGTCGCCAGCAGACCGTTGTCCTGCATGCTGCGCACCTGATCGACGCCGTGTCGTTCGGCCGCGCCGTCGAAGGCCCCCACTAGCGAGTTGAGGGTGGCGACGGACTCCCCGGCCGGCAGCGAGCGGGCGAAGTCGTCGAACCCAAGCAACTGGGCGTAGACGACCGACACATCGCGGTACTCGGTGCTGATGTTTTCCTCGCCGTCGCGGTATCGACGGGCCTCGGTCTCGGGCATCAGGGAAGACAGCAGTTCGTCGTTCTCCCGGCGCTGTTCGACGATGAGTTGCTGTTTGGTCTGCAAGCTGGCGCTCATGTCGTTGAACGCCGACCCCAACTCGCCGAACTCGTCGCGAGCGGTCACCGGCACGCTGACACCGAGTTCGCCGCCGCTGACCCGGCGCACCGCGTCGGCAAGCGCCTTGACCGGTCGGGTCAGAATGCGGCTGAACAGCAGCGCCAGCAGGCTCACGATCAGCACGATCGCCGCGGTGGACAGGGCAAGGTTGCGGGCGAAACGGTCGACCGGGGCCAGCACCTCAGACTTGCGGATCGTCGCGACGATCGCCCAGTCCAGGCCGGGGATGTCCAGCGGGGCGTAGGCCACCAGCGACTCCGCGCCGACGTAATCGCGCGCCGTGTCGACGCCGGTCTCCCCCGCCAGCGCCCGGTCGACCGCGACGGTGTTCACCGGTTGCAGCAGCACGCTGTCGCGGGTCTCGACCTCTCGCCGGGCAACGGCTTCCGACGTACCGTTGGCAGCCACGTCGGCGACGAAGCCTTCAGGGTTACTCAGCAGGTCCCGGGAGATCGAGCGCATCAGCTTGTCCGGCCCGGCCAGGTAGGTCTCCCCGGTACGGCCGAGACCGTCGGCCTCCCACCCCTCGTTCCCGGTCATCACGGCATTGATTTTGGAAGGCCGCAGCTGCAGCGCCAACGCCCCGTAGATGCCGTCGGCGTCGCCGATCGGCGTCATCACCCAGGGTGTAGGCACGCCGTAGGCGGGCGCGTAGTGCTCGAAGTCCGTGAGGATCACCTCGTCGACCGAGCTGGCCTGCATCGCCTCCCGGTATGCCTCGGCGAACTTTGTCGTCTCGTACGGGCCGTCCCGGAGGTTGGCGCCCAAGTCGACACCCTTCACGGCGGTGTAAACGACGTTGCCGTCGGTGTCGAGCAGCATCACGTCGTCGAAACCGAACCGGGTGACGAAGTCGGCGAAGAACTCTTGGTGGCGGGCGTTGACCTTGGTCCATTCGCTGTCGTCACCGGCCGAGGTGACTTTCGCGGCGGCGACGAAATCCCCCTTGGCGGGCACCATGTAGGCGTTCTGCAGATAGGTCTGGGCGTTGGACGTCGGAGCGAACAACTCCGGGTCGACTTCCTCGCCGGTGCCCTTGGCCAGCGCGGGCCCGAACACGTCCGCGTAATAGGTGGCCACGGCCTTTTCCGCGCCCGGCGGCAGCGGGGTCTTCTGTAGTGCGGCGAAGGCCGGGGTGAACTCCTGGACGGCGTCGATCGTGGAGGAACTGTGCGAGATGATCGTGGCGGTGTCGATGATGCTTTGGTAGAAGCCGGTGATCTCGCGGGCGCGCGATTCGCGCAGTTGGGTCAGCCGCTGGAATTCGGCCTCGCGCAGCGACGAGGTGCCCGACAGGTAACCGATGGCACCGGCGACGAGCACCGACAGGACGCTGACCGCCAGCAACATCACCAGCAGCTTGGATTGGAAGCCCAACCCCCGCGAACCGCGGAACCCGGGAACTCTGGCCACCGCCGGATACTAGCGCAGTTAGAGTCGGGGCCAGCGACGTAGCATCGGCGCGATGAGCTCCGACGACACCCCGCTGTGGTTGTTCGCTGACCAACTCAGCCCACGGATCTACGACGGTGAGCACGCCCACCGCGAGGTGCTGCTGATCGAATCCACCTCGGCCCTGGGCCGGCGCCCGTCGCACCGCCAGAAGCTGCACCTGGTGCTCTCGGCGCTGCGGCACGCCGAAGCCGATCTGGGCGACCGGGCCACCCTGATCCGCGCCGACACCTACACCGAGGCATTGCGCAGTTACGGCAGGCCGGTGCTGGTGTGTGAACCCACCTCCCATGCCGCCGAGGGGTTCGTGGCGCGGTTACGCCGCGACGGACTGGTGGCCGACGTGCTGCCCACCCCCACCTTCGCGCTGGGGCGCGCGGAGTTCAGCGCGTGGGCCGGCGAGCGGAAACGCTTCCGGCTGGAGGACTTCTACCGCCAGCAGCGCCGCCGGTTCGGGGTGCTGATGGACGGCGATCAACCGGTGGATGGCCGATGGAACTTCGACACCGACAACCGGGAGTCGCCGCCGAAGGGCGCGACGACGCTGGACGTGCCGCCGCCCTGGTGTCCGGTGGAAGACGACATCGACGCGCAGGTACGCCGCGACCTCGATGCGCTGGACCTCAACACTGTCGGGGTGGACGGGCCCCGACTGTTCGCGGTGACACCGACCGAGGCCGACGAAACCCTACGGCGTTTCGTCGCCGAACGGCTGCCGCCGTTCGGCCGCTACGAGGACGCCATGCTGGGGGAAGACTGGGCGATGGCGCACTCGCTGCTGTCGGTGCCGCTGAATCTGGGGGTGCTACACCCCCTCGACGCAGTCGCGGCAGCCGAACGGGCGTACCGGGACGGAAACGCCCCGTTGGCCGCGGTCGAGGGTTTCATTCGTCAGATTCTGGGCTGGCGCGAGTACATGTGGCAGCTGTACTGGCACTTCGGTCCGGACTACCTGAACAACAACTCCCTGGGCGCGCTCACCCCGTTGCCGGACTGGTGGAACAACCTTGACGCCGACGCGGTGGATGCGGAGTGTCTGAGCCAGGCTCTGGGCGGCGTTCGGGAGCGCGGGTGGGCTCACCACATCCAGCGGCTGATGATCCTCGGCAGCCACGGTGTGCAGCGCGGCTACTCGCCGCGCGAACTCACCGAATGGTTCGCCAGTTCATTCGTGGACGGCTACGCCTGGGTGATGCCCACCAACGTGATCGGCATGAGCCAGCATGCCGACGGCGGCCTGCTGGCCACCAAGCCCTAC
>CAIOYU010000619.1 GCA_903862565.1 uncultured Actinomycetes bacterium
CACCTTAAGTTGACTCACTAAGGGCTGCCGGTACTCAAACAGAACGAAGCTTTGGCCTGCTTCTTTCGCTCAGGTGGCTCGACAGCAGTCCGCCGGCCTCGGCAATAGCTTCATGGTCCGGGTGCAAGTAACGCTGCGTCGTCGTGATGCTGCCGTGGCCGGCGATCTTCTGCAGGACGTGTGGCTTGACGCCGCTGTCTGCCATCCAGGTGAGGCCGGTATGGCGAAGTCCGTGTCGCGTGAGGTGCTCGTACCCGAGCGCAGCGACTACGGGTCTGCTGCAGGAACAGGTGACATCTGAGTAGGCTTGCCCTGCGGGGTGGGCTGGAAGGATGTTGCTGTGCCCAGGCCTTACCCCCGAGAGTTCCGTGATGATGTTGTCCGGGTCGCCCGCAACCGCGAGGACGGGGTGACGATCGAGCAGATCGCCACCGACTTCGGAATTCACCCGATGACCCTGACCAAGTGGATGCGCCAAGCCTCGATCGACGACGGTGCCAAACCCGGCACCAGCCGCACCGAATCGGCCGAGCTGCGCGAGCTGCGCCGGCGGACGCGACTGTTGGAGCAGGAGAACGAAGTGCTGCGCCGGGCAGCGGCGTATCTGTCGCAGGCCAATCTGCCGGGAAAAGGTACTACCCGCTCGTGAAAGAGCTCGCCGCCGACGGGATCCCCGTGGTGGTGACGTGCCGGGTACTCAAGCTCGCCCGCCAGCCCTACTACCGCTGGCTTGCCGATCCTGTCACCGACGCCCAGTACCTCGAAGCGCATCGGGCCAACGCCCTGTTCGATGCCCACCGCGATGATCCGGAGTTCGGCTACCGCTACCTGGCCGAAGAAGCCCGCGACGCCGGGACGCCGATGGCGGAGCGCACTGCGTGGCGGATCTGCTCGGATAACCGTTGGTGGAGCGTGTTCGGTAAGAAGAAGCGCGGTAAGAACGGTAAGACCGGGCCACCAGTCCACGACGATCTCGTCACCCGGGACTTCACCGCCCCGGCGCCAAACATGTTGTGGCTGGCAGACATTACCGAGCACCCGACCGGTGAAGGCAAGCTCTACCTGTGTGCGATCAAGGACGTGTGCTCCAACAGGATCGTCGGCTACTCGATGGACTCGCGGATGAAGTCCCGGCTGGCCACCCAGGCCCTAGCCAACGCCGTCATCCGCCGCGAGCAGGTCGCCGGCTGCGTGCTTCACAGCGACAGGGGAAGTCAATTTCGAAGCCGGAGATTCGTTCTTGCACTTGGTCGTCACGACATGGTCGGCTCCATGGGCCGTGTCGGGGCGGCCGGGGACAACGCCGCCATGGAGAGCTTCTTTTCCCTGCTGCAGAAGAACGTCCTGGACCGCCGGCGCTGGAACACCCGAGAGGAACTTCGCATCGCGATCGTCACCTGGATCGAACGCACCTACCACCGGCGCCGCCGCCAGGCCGGCCTCGGACGGTTGACCCCGATCGAATTCGAAGCAATCATGACCACACCGGCCGATCAGGCCGCGTGACTAACTGTGTCACCTGTTCCTGCAGCAGACCCCGAGATTCACAATTCGCACGCCCTTGTTCCGGGTGGTTCTGAAAGTCCCCATAACTTGTCAGAGGCCCCTGCTAGCTTGGCGCCGAATCAGATACCTGTGATCGGAGGGCTAGCA
>CAIOYU010000620.1 GCA_903862565.1 uncultured Actinomycetes bacterium
GAAGCCGGGACCCCGCAGCGCACGCGGGGTAACGCAGGGCATCATGGAGTCGCCTCGCAACAGAGGCGTGCCAGCGCGGCGCAGGGCCTCGCCGGGACAACCGGGAGTGGCCGTCGCCAGACGAATCCAGCGCGGCACTCCCGATCACTGGAAGGTCAGCGTTACGGGTGAGCGCCTCGGGTATCTCGGTCGTCCTGGCCGGCGGCGGCACCGCCGGACACGTCGAACCGGCGATGGCCGTCGCTGATGCGTTGACCGCGCTGGACCCGGGCATCCGCATCACCGCACTGGGCACCCCACGCGGCCTGGAGACCCGGTTGGTGCCCGAGCGCGGTTATGCACTCGAACTGGTGACGCCGGTACCGCTGCCCAGAAAGCCCAACGCCGACTTGCTCCGCCTTCCCGGGCGGGTGCGCCGGGCAGTCCGCGAGACCCGGGCCGTGCTCGACCGTGTGGAGGCCGACGTGGTGGTCGGTTTCGGCGGTTACGTCGCCGTGCCGGCTTACCTGGCGGCGCGTGGCAATCCGATTCGCGGGCGTCGCCGTATTCCGGTGGTGGTGCACGAGGCGAACGCCCGGGCCGGGCTGGCCAACCGACTCGGGGCGCGCTCGGCGGACAGGGTGCTGGCCGCGGTGCCCGATTCAGGCTTGCGCGCCGAGGTGGTGGGTATGCCCCTGCGGGCGTCGATCACCGCTCTTGACCGCGCGGCACTGCGGGCCGAAGCCCGCGCCCACTTCGGTTTCACCGATGACGCACGGGTGCTGTTGGTGTTCGGCGGGTCCCAGGGTGCGGTGTCGATCAACCGGGCGGTCGCCGGCGCGTCGACGGACCTCGCGGCCGCCGGAATTTCGGTGCTGCACGCCCACGGTCCCAAGAACACCCTGGACCTGCCCGCGTCCCGGCCGGGTGATGCGCCCTACGTCGCGGTGCCCTACCTCGACCGGATGGACCTCGCCTACGCGGCGGCCGATCTGGCGATCTGCCGGTCGGGGGCGATGACGGTGGCCGAGGTGTCGGCGGTTGGGATGCCGGCGGTCTACGTCCCGCTGCCGATCGGAAACGGGGAGCAGCGCCTCAACGCACTGCCGGTCGTCGAGGCCGGCGGTGGGCTGCTCGTCGCCGACGCCGATCTGACACCCGGCTTCATCGCGACCGCGGTGGCCGGGCTGCTGACCGACGATTCCCGACTGGCGGCGATGACGGCGGCGGCCGGCCGCGTCGGCCACCGCGACGCGGCCCGCCGGGTCGCCCAGATCATCCTCGACGTGGCTGGCGAACACCGGAAGGCACTGCGATGAGCGATCCGACAACAGAATCTCCTTCTCCGGCAAGCGAACTGCTACCTCCTGAACTTCAGCGGGTGCACATGGTCGGTATCGGCGGCGCCGGCATGTCCGGGATCGCCCGCATCCTGCTCGACCGAGGCGGGCAGGTTTCGGGATCTGATGCCAAGGAGTCCCGCGGCGTGGCCGCGTTGCGGGCGCGGGGCGCGCAGGTCAGCATCGGCCACGACGCCGCCAACCTCGACCTTCTGCCCGGCGGACCGACCGCGGTCATCACCACTCACGCCGCGATCCCCAAGACCAACCCCGAACTCGTCGAGGCCCGCCGTCGCGCGGTTCCGGTGATCCTGCGTCCGGCGGTGCTGGCCAAGCTGATGTCGGGCCTGCGCACGCTGCTGGTGACCGGCACCCACGGCAAGACCACCACCACCTCGATGCTCATCGTGGCGCTGCAGCACAGCGGTTTTGACCCGTCTTTCGCCGTCGGCGGCGACTTGGGGGCGGCCGGCACCAACGCCCACCACGGCAGCGGAGACACCTTCGTCGCCGAGGCTGACGAGTCCGACGGCTCACTGCTGGAGTACGCCCCCGACGTCGCGGTGGTGACCAACATCGAGGCCGATCACCTCGACTTCTTCGGCAGCGCCGCGGCCTACACGCAGGTGTTCGACGACTTCGTGGAACGCCTGCGGCCCGGGGGAGCACTGGTGGCGTGCCTTGATGATCCCGGCGCGGCCGCGCTGGCCGAACGCACTGCGGCCCTTGGTGTTCGAGTACTGCGTTACGGCAGCGCCAGCGACGGTGACCCGGGAAACCTGGACGGGGCACTGCTCGCGTGGGAGCAGCACGGAACGGGCGCGGTGGC
>CAIOYU010000621.1 GCA_903862565.1 uncultured Actinomycetes bacterium
CATCCGCGTGAGCTGGGTCAATTCCGCCTGCCGACCCACCAGATCATGTCGCGCGGGCATGCGGAAATTATCGGGGCTCCGGCACGAAATCGGGTAATTTCACCCATCCCGGGGCGGGGCTTGGCTGGGTAGAGTCCGTAAGTTGCGCCCAGTCCGACGCCGCTTACGTGTTCAGGGGGATTTGTGATCCGGGGATTCCAGATCAACCTCTCCCGGGGTGAAATCTGGCACAGTCCGTGAACCTTGAGAGTAAGCAGGAGATGACGCACCGCCGCACGTCCTCGGCTCCGCGGGCTGCCGTCCACAGCAGCCGTCGGGTCGCCGTGCTGATCACGGCGGTGCTGGTCAGCGGGTGCGGCGTCGTTGAGCCCGAGCGGGCCGCAGGAAAGATGACCGTCACCTACCGGGATGCCACCAGTGCCGAGGCGATCCGGGGTCGCGCCATGATGATGGACGCCCGACTTCTCGAGGACGTTGCGCAGGACGTCAACGACTCGCTGAAACTGCCCGACAACGTGGCGTTGGTCGCAGATCAGTGCGGTAGGGCCAACGCCGTCTGGAACAGCGGGCAGAGGGAGATCAAGATCTGCTACGAGTTGGCCGATCTGAACCTGCGGCTCTTCGAGGAAGACCCGGAACACGAGCAGGCCCACCCTGGCCATCGCGACACCGTTGGGGCCCAGGCCGCAGTCAACGCCACCATCGGCGTGTTCTTCCACGAACTCGGCCATGCCGTCATCTCGCTCTACGACCTGCCGATCACCGGGCGCGAGGAAGACGTGGCCGACCAACTCGCCGCGTACGCGATTCTGGAACCCGATGACGTCTTGAAGCAGTTCCCCAACGCCGCCGGGGTCACCGGGGATTACGCATTGATGTTCAAGAAATGGGCGGCTGACCGCGACTGGGTCGCACCCGCCGACTTCGCCGCCGTGCACTCCCTCAACGAGACCCGGATGTTCAACCTGAAATGTTGGATCTACGGGTCCGATCCGGCCGGCCACGCCGACATGGTGGCGGACGGATCACTGCCGGAGTCGCGGTCGGCCGGATGCCCCGAGGAATACCAGCAGCTGAGCCGTGCCTGGTTCACGCTCTTGGCCCCACACCTCATCTGAACCCCGTAAGGAGTCGGAGAGCTAACGTGAGTGACCCTGCCCTGACCCGCGAAGCTCTTGCTGAACTGCCGCCCGACATCGCCGGCAGCCCACTGTTCAACGGCGACCTGGCCCCGACGCCGCCGAGTCGGCGCACCTGGACCACCTACAACTTCGCCGCGCTCTGGATCGCCATGGCGCACTGCCTTCCCACCTACATGCTGGCCGGAGGGCTGATCGCACTCGGCATGAACTGGTGGCAGGCGCTGCTCACCATCGCGTTGGGCAACCTGATCGTCCTGGTGCCGATCCTGCTCAACGCGCACCCGGGCACCAAGTACGGCATTCCCTTCCCGGTGCTGGCACGCAGCAGTTTCGGGACCGTCGGCGCCAACGTTCCGGCCCTGCTGCGGGCGATCGTGGCCTGCGGGTGGTTCGGTATTCAGACCTTCATCGGCGGGGAGGCGGTGCGGACCTTCCTGACAGCGGTGTGGCCCGGATTCGGCCAGATCGGCCGCGGCGCAAGCATTCTGGGTCTCAGTGTCCCCAGCGCCATCACCTTCGGGATCTTCTGGCTGATCAATATCGGCATCATTGCGTTCGGCATGAACGCGGTGCGGGTGTTCGAGAACTGGAGCGCCCCGCTCATCCTGCTGATGGGGGTGTGGCTGCTGGTATGGGTGGTCACCCGCGCCGGCGGTCTCGGGCCGATGTTCGACCAGCCGAGCACCTTCGCCACATCGGCCGACTTCTGGAAAGTGTTCGTGCCCAGCCTCACCGGCATGGTCGGATTCTGGGCCACCCTGAGCCTGAACATCCCGGACTTCACCCGCTTCGGGCGCAGCCAGCGCGAACAACTACTGGGCCAGACACTGGGCCTGCCCACCACCATGATCGCCTTCAGCGCGATGGCGGTGGTCATCACCAGTGCGTCGCAGAACATTCTCACCGGCAGCGACCCCAAGACACTGTGGGACCCGGTGGTATTGCTCAGCCAGATCACCAGCAGCAACGCCCCGCCCGGCCTGGACGCGCCACTGCTCTCCGGTGACGGCACCCGCCTGATGGTCGCCGTGGCGAGCCTGTTCGGCGTCGCGGTCGCCACCATCAGCACCAACATCGCGGCCAACGTCATCAGCCCCGCCAACGACTTCGCCAACTGCGCGCCGCGCCTGATCAGCTTCCGCACCGGCGGGGTGATCACCGGCGTGATCGGCATTCTCATCATGCCGTGGAAACTGCTCTCCAGCGCCGACACCTACATCTTCAACTGGCTGGTGGGCTACAGCGCATTGCTGGGTCCCATCGCCGGGATCATGGTGGTCGACTACTGGCTCATCCGGCGCAGACAACTCGACGTCCCTGATCTGTACCGCGTCAACGGCCGCTACGCCGGGGTGAACCCGATGGCGATGGGGGCCTTGGTGATCGGCGTTGCGCCCAACGTGCCCGGTTTCCTCCGTAGCGTGCAAGTCTTGGGCGGCGGCCCCGACGGATGGGATGCGATCTATCCCTACGCCTGGTTCACCGGATTCATCGTGGCGGCGGTGCTGTACCGA
>CAIOYU010000622.1 GCA_903862565.1 uncultured Actinomycetes bacterium
CATGGAGTCCTTCTGGGCGCGGCTGCAGGTCGAGCTGCTCAACACCCGCAGATGGGCCACCACCATCGAACTGGCCGCCGCGATGGCCGACTACATCGACAACTTCTACAACGTCGAACCGACGGCACAGCTACCTCGGTAACATCAGCCCCACAGAGTTCGAAACGCTCTGGACGTCCACCTATTCGATCTCTCAACTCGCATAACCACGGATCGAAACGGCGGGGACGGATCAACTGGACCACCAACCGGGTCCCCCTCAGTCAACCTCGGGATCCCTGTGCAGGGCAACAGTAACCAGGGCATGTTCGCGGGCAACGGAACCCGATGACGAGGACGCCCACGGATTCACTCTTGAGGCCACTTGGCATGCGTGAACCGGCAAGCCGGCGGTCAGTCAACTGCGTGGCCGCAAACTGCATCACTGCCGCCTATGATGGGAAATCCGCTCATGAAGAAGATTGGGTTCCTAGTGATTCGCTCGCGCGACACGGTTCTCGTAAGACTGTCGTTCCTGACCGCCCTGACGGTGACGGCCCCTCTCATCGCTATCCCGGCCTCTCCCCCGGTGAACTCTTCTCAGCGGATCTTCACGGGAGACTACTCAACTGACGACTTCTCACAGTGGCCAAAGATCGTTACCGCGCGATATAACTCCGGACGATTTGGTTTCGTCATGCCGACGGTCGACTACGTCCCGAGCTATCCGGCCACCATCATCGACGATCCGATCAAGGGGAAAGCCGCTCGGTATGAAATACGGAAGGGAGACTTCGTTCCGGAATTCCCCAACGTCCAGATTGCTGAAGTGACAGCGTCAACGCCTGACACCGGTGGCAATGAGGGGCAGACCACCTGGTACGCGTTCTCGACGAGATTCGACCCCACGTTTCCTCAGAATCACGCCGATCTCAGCTGGGGTCTAACGAATGAGTGGCACATCGAGCAAGGCCAAGTTAGGGGGAATCCGCCCATTTGCATGGCAGTGAACATCCGAAACGGCTATTGGTCACTGCTCATGCAACCTCAATCAGAGCCCGGCGTCCGAGACGGTCCAGGCTATTCCATCTGGGACATTCCACTCGGCACCGACTGGCATGACATCAAGTTGCAGATCCACTGGTCCGCCACCGACGGGTGGATTAAGCTCTGGCACAACGGCATTCGCCAGAAGCTCCTTGGCGACAGCGACACATACCTGACACATACACTCGTTCCCGGTACCAGCAGCGTTTATTACATGGAGGGCTACTACCGAGGTGTGATGGACCAGACCGGGATTGTCTACCAACAGGGCTTCCGAGCAGCGACCAACGAGGACGCCCTATAGCATCAGTGTTTACAGCGCGTGGATCACGAGGGAGTGGATCGCCCGCCACGAGTGGAGCCGGCGAAAGCCGTTACGTAGCTCGACGACGAAAGGTGCGAGGGTGTTCCGCTACTCCGAACACCCCGCCGGCTCAATGCGCGACATTGCACGGGCACCGAGGTGCCGACGGGACCCCCGGAGGACGGGTTGGGGATGTTCGGGCTCGATGATCCCCAGCGGGCTCGTGTTCATCTAGTCGCGAACGGCTTGCGGCCGACTGCGTAGACGGCTGCGGCCGCCACTTCCATGAACGGCTTCGTGCACACGGTGGTCAGCACCGGCGCGGGTAGGCGCCGTCCGTACTTGTAACGGATGTACTGGTCCGTCAGGAAATGGATATCGGTGAAGTGCGGACGCATGAGGCCCAGCAATTCCCGTTCCGTGAACCCGGCGTGCGCTCCGTACTCGTTCCGAAATCGCCTGCGAAGCCGTGCCTTGTAGTCTGCGACGTTCCACTTCAACTTGTCACGGGGGCTTGCGACCGAGCCCAGATATCCGACCGCCCGGTGCCGGTTCGGCGTTCCGATGTAAATGATCCCGCCTGGGACCAGGACGCGAGCGAGTTCTTCGACACTTCCGGCGGGGTCGCTGACATGCTCAATCACATGGTGATAGAAAACCAGGTCAAAGCTGCCGTCCGCAAAGGGTAGGTCGAGGATGCTCTCAGTTCGCAACGCGAAGTCCGGGACACCCACTCCGAATCCGGGATTCCACTGCTGGTCGATATCGACGCCCGTGACGATGGCATCGAGGTTCTGTCGAATATGAAGAGCCTCGTGCCCGTTCCCGCAACCCGCAACGAGGACTCTCTGGCGAATCTCCGAGTCGACGAGAGGCCTCACGAAGTCGCAGAAATGCTGTGCTCCCGCGTGAGAATCTTGCTCTTCTCCCGCGTGAGATTCATCGAATGATCCGGGCTTTGACATTTGGTAGCCGTCCCTCAAGTGAATTTTCCCAAAATTGAATCCTACTGGACGGTTTCGACCTGGCGGACCGGTGCCTGTTGCCGCTCTCCGGTAAGTCCCTTGGGGTGGTGGGGTTTCGGGCCTGAGGGTCGACCGTCCGGGCTGTGCCGGGTGTGTCGTTGAGGGCTTCGGGGTGGGCCATCGCGTAGTGGTCAGTGAGTTACCGACCAAAGTGACTCAAGCAAAGGACACACCACGCGATGACCCATGACTATTCTGCCCTGCTTGCCCAGCTCGACGCCCTGAAGTCCGCTGACGTGGGGGCGGTGTTCGCCGAGTTGATCCGCGCCGGGATGCAGGCGTTGATCGAGGCCGAGGCCACCCAACTCGCCCATGCCCTCGGACAAGCCCGCGACGACATCCACAAACGACCCGCCCAACATCGCGATTCGATAACAATCGATCCCCGCTGACCGGCTGGCAACCAAGCGTTAGGACCACGTCTTGGACACCGTCCATACCG
>CAIOYU010000623.1 GCA_903862565.1 uncultured Actinomycetes bacterium
ATCGAGGTGCGGATCAGGATGATGGCCGCACCGAACAACACCGCGAACAGGACGCCGGCCAGCGCGGCGGCGCGGGGTGTGGTGAGAGCCTTCAGGGTGCGGGAACCGGGTTCGGACACGGGGAACAGTCTGACACTGCCGGGCGCCGGATCAGGGTTGGCCGGGCAACAACCGCACCATCAGCCCGTTGGCCTCGGCCAGCAGCGTGCCGTCCGGACTCGTCATCGCGGCGTTGACGAACGTCTTGCGGCCCTCCTGCCGATCGGCCCAGCCGCGCACACTCAGCGGAACGTCGATCGGGGTGACGTTGCGGTAGTCGACGTGCAGGAACGCCGTCCGGCTGATCGGCCGGCCGGTGGCGTGGATGATCATCCCGAGCATCACGTCGAACATCATGGCCACCATCCCGCCGTGCACCGCGTTGTTGCCGCCGACGTGGTAGCGGCTGAACGTGACATCGGCCTCGACACCGTTGGAATCAAACCGCCGGATCTGCCACGGCGGCATCAGCAGACTGCCCGCGGCGGGCAGCGTCATCACCCGGCCGGCAGGAGCGATCCCGTCGCCGGACCGGTGCGGGGCCAGCAGGTCGATCAGCCACTCGACCCGTTCGGCCGCCGCATCCCAGTCGGCACCGTCGGCGCACACCGCGAGGTCCTGGGCCTTCCGCATGGCCGCGACGAAGCGGCCGAAACCGGGTGGTTCCTCGACGGGCTCGT
The DNA here is from genome assembly GCA_903862565.1 of uncultured Actinomycetes bacterium. Lineage (GTDB taxonomy): Bacteria > Actinomycetota > Actinomycetes > Mycobacteriales > Mycobacteriaceae > Mycobacterium. The sequence continues at coordinate 720 of CAIOYU010000623.1, forward strand.
ACCGGGGGAAACCGCCGTGGTGGTCGTACTCTGGATCGAGGTCGTGCGGGTCAGAAACCATCAACGCGGGGCCAGGACGTCGCGGCGCACGATCGTCTGATCCCGGCCCGGCCCGACGCCGATGCATGAAAACGGTGCTCCCGCAAGCTCTTCCAGCCGCAGCACATAGTCACGGGCCTTGGCCGGCAGATCGTCGAACTCCCGCGCGCCGGAGATGTCCTCCCACCAGCCGGGCAGTTCCTCGTAGATCGGGACGGCGCGGGCGATGTCGCTCTGGGTCATCGGCATCTCGTCGGTGCGCTTGCCGTCGACGGTGTACCCGACGCACACCGGCACAGTCTCGAGGCTGGACAGCACGTCGAGCTTGGTCAGGAAGTAGTCGGTGATCCCGTTGACCCGGGTGGCGTAGCGGGCGATCACCGCGTCGAACCAACCGCAGCGGCGGGCCCGGCCGGTCGTCACGCCGACCTCCCCGCCGGTCTTGCTCAGGTACGCGCCGTGCGCGTCGAACAACTCGGTGGGGAACGGACCCGACCCCACCCGGGTGGTGTAGGCCTTGAGGATGCCCAGCACGGTGGTGATCCGGGTGGGTCCGATGCCGGAGCCGACGGCCGCGCCCCCGGCGGTCGGGTTGGATGACGTCACGTACGGGTAGGTGCCGTGGTCGACGTCGAGCAGGGTGCCCTGCGAGCCCTCCAGCAGCACCGTCTCGCCGGCTTCAAGCGCGGTGCCCAGCAGCAGTCGGGTGTCGGCGATGCGGTGCCTGAAGCCCTCGGCCTGGGCCAGCAGTGCCTCGGTGATCTCGTCCGGGTCCAGTGCCTTGCGGTTGTAGATCTTGACCAGCACCTGGTTCTTGAACTCCAGCGCGGCGCCGATCTTGGCGGCCAGCTGATCGGGATCGAGCACGTCGGAGACCCGGATGCCGATCCGGGCGATCTTGTCCTGGTAGCACGGGCCGATACCCCGGCCGGTGGTGCCGATCTTCCTGTTGCCCAGGTAGCGCTCGGTCACCTTGTCGATCGCGACGTGGTAGGGCATCAGCAGGTGGGCGTCGGCGGAGATCAACAGCCGCGAGGTGTCCACCCCTCGGGCATCGAGCCCCTGCAACTCGGTGAGCAGCACACCGGGATCGACGACGACACCGTTGCCGATGACGTTGGTGACCCCCGGCGTGAGGATTCCCGACGGGATCAGGTGCAGAGCGAAGTTCTCTCCGGATGGCAGGACGACGGTGTGCCCGGCGTTGTTTCCGCCTTGGTAGCGCACAACCCACTGCACCCGGCCACCGAGTAGATCGGTGGCTTTCCCCTTGCCCTCGTCGCCCCACTGGGCGCCGATGAGGACTATTGCCGGCATGGCGGTTTCTCCTGGGTAATGTGGTCCAGCCGGTGACCTACCCTATCGGAGCGTGGCGCTGATGAAGTCCCAGATCACCGTGTTGCGCTTTGGGGGGCGAAGTTTGCCGCGGCCACTGGTCTCCCTGAGGTGCCGGGAGGTCCACGATGCGGCCACCATCGACGAGGCATTCGGGGATGCGAGCCGGGTGGTCGTCGTCGGCTCCGACGCCGACCTGTCCGCCGTGTTGTCGCGGCTGTTGCGCACCGACCGGCTCGACGTCGAAGTGGCCCACGTCAGCGGCGGTCCCGCCGGCTGGCTGAGCGCCCGGCGAGCGATGACCGCTGCGGCACAACGGGTTCCGCTGATCCGCGACGACACCGGCACCGTTCTGGTGGGGTCGGCGTCGTGGCTGCCGCCGGAGGGATCCGGGCGGCTGCACGGCGAGGCGGTGGTCGACGACGCGGTGCTGTTCGACGGCGACGCTCCCGGGGTTCGGATCGAGCCGACGACGACGCTGCCCGGCCTGCGGGCCACGGTGATGGGGTCCCGGAACTGGGTCAGCGGCCGGGCGGCGCAACTGGGCACCACCGGCGCGCGGGTGGTGCGAGACGGCGTGGCGGGCGCTCGCGAGGTCAAGCGCTCGACGTTCTACCGGCACACCACCGGCTGGCTGCGGGTCACCTAGCAAGCGGTCGGAAGCGGACCCTGGTGCCGTTGCGTGGCACCAGCACGGGTGCCGCGCGCCACGGCGGTGTCTCCGGATCGGGGCTGACCGGTTCCAGCGAGCCTTCCCGCAACACGGTGTGCAGCACCGTGACGAGTTCGCGCATCGCGAAGGCCGCGCCGATGCAGCGCTTGATGCCACCGCCGAACGGGATCCAGGAGTGCGGAGGGGGCCGTTCGCCGAGGAACCGCTCCGGGCGGAACTCGTCCGGGTCCGGGTACGCGCCGGGGTCGCGGTTGACCGCATCGAGCAGCAGCACGATCCGGGTCCCGGGTTCCAGCGTGTAGTCGCCCAACGTGTAGCGGCGGGCCGTCATCCGGCCGGTGATCGGGGCCGGCGGCCACAGCCGCAGGGTCTCGTTGATCACCGCCTCGGTGTAGGCGGTCCCGCCGTCGCGAGCTTCGGCACGCACCCGTTCCAGTGCGTCGGGATGGTGCAGCAGCAGGTCGACCACCCAGGCCAGCGTGGTCGCCGTCGTCTCGTGACCTGCCAGCACCAGGGTCACCAGGTCGTCGCGGATTTCCTTGTCTGACAGAGATTCTGAGCCCGGAAGCCCCTCTCCCTCTTCGGCCCGGGCGTCGACCAGCATCCCCAGGATGCCGGCATCACGCTCGGGATGGGCCCGGCGCGCGGCGATCAACGGCAACAGAACGTCGTCGACCCTGCGGTTGATCCCGGTCAACCGGCCCCAGAACCGGAGCGCCCCAAGCCGGCGGGCGGCGTAGCGCACCGGGGTCTCCTCCGAGATCGCCAGCACCAGAAGGTCATCGAAGGGCTCGCCCAGCCGTCTGACCTCCACGGGGTCGTGCACACCGAACATGACGCGCACGATGACCTCGAGTGTCAGTTCACGCGCGGCCTCCAGCATCCGCATCGACCGCCCGACCGGCCAGTGGGCCATCGCCGCACGGGTGGCCTCTTCGATGACGGGCACGTAGCCGTCCAGCGCGGAGCCGTGCAGTGGCGGGGTCAGCAGCTTGCGCCGGCGCAGATGCTCGGGTTCCTCTTGAACGAACATCGAGTCCGAGCCGTAGATCGCAGCGGCCGGACCCACGCCCTCGCCGCCGAGGAGGACGTCGGGTTTGGCGGCGAACACCTGCCTCACCAGGGCAGGGTCGGCGACCGCGACAACGGGTCCGTACCCCAGCACCGGCAGGGCCACCACCGGGCCCATCCGTTGCACCAGGTGGCCCACCAATTGCTGCCCGCCGATGCCGTAGGCGGCGGCGTAGAGCCCGCCGAAGAGCGGCGTCAGAGGTCGGGGCGCCGGAAGGGCCGGTGGACGCACTCCGTCACGGTACCGTCGTGACGTGACCGTTCGTCCTCTTCGCCAGTCGGTACGCCCCAGCCCGGTGTTCCTGGGACTGGTGGCGCTGACCGTGCTCGGCGGTGTTCTGGCCTGGCTCTCGTATCGCAGCGAGCGGCCGATGGCCTACGTCGGGGTGTTCATCCTCGTGATCGCCGGGTGGTTGGTGTCGCTGTGCCTGCACGAGTTCGGGCACGCCTACACCGCATGGCGCTTCGGCGACCACGACGCGGAGGCACGCGGCTACCTGACGCTCAACCCGCTGAAGTACTCCAACCCGATGCTGTCGCTGGGCCTGCCGTTGCTGTTCATCGCGATGGGCGGCATCGGCCTGCCCGGCGGCGCGGTGTACCTGCACACCGGTTTCATGACGCCGAAGCAGCGCACGCTGGTGAGCCTGGCCGGACCGTTCGCGAACCTGGTGCTGGCCGTGCTGCTGCTCGGCGCGACCCGGTTGTTCTTCACTCTCGACCATGCCGTGTTCTGGGCCGGCGTGGCTTTCCTGGGCTTTCTGCAGGTCACCGCGCTGGTACTGAACCTGCTGCCGATCCCGGGGCTGGACGGGTACTCCGCGCTGGAGCCGCATCTGAGCGCGGACACGCAGCGCGCGCTGCAACCCGCCAAGCAGTGGGGATTCCTGATCCTGATTCTGCTGCTCGTCGTACCCGGGCTGAACCGGTGGTTCTTCTCGCTGGTGTTCTGGGTGTTCGACCTGTCCGGAGTGGACTCCAGCCTGGCCATGGTCGGCGGACATCTCACCCGGTTCTGGTCGGCCTGGATGTAAAGCCTGGGATCATTGCGGCCATGGGAGCAGGGCACAGCCATGGCGGCGGCGACGCACGCCTGAGCAGCATGGTGAAGGCGTCGGGCATTCTCGGCGTCTTCTTCGTCATCGAACTCACCACCGCGCTGGTGATCGGGTCGCTGGCTCTGCTCGCCGACGCCAGCCACATGCTCACCGACCTGGTGGCGCTGTTCATGGGCCTGGTCGCGTTGATCCTGGCCCGCCGGGGTTCCAAGTCGGCGGCCCGCACCTACGGCTGGCATCGCGCGGAGGTGTTCACCGCGGTCGCCAATGCGGTGCTGCTGTTGTGCGTCGCGGCGTTCATCGTCTACGAGGCGATCGACCGACTGGGCGAGAAGCCCGACATTCCCGGCGTACCGATGATCGTGGTGGCCCTGCTGGCCCTGCTCGCGAATGTCGCTGTGGTGCTTCTGCTTCGGTCGCACGCCGAGGGAAGCCTGGCCGTCAAGGGCGCCTACATGGAGGTGATGGCCGACGCGGTCAGCAGCGTCGGGGTGCTGATCGCCGGCATCGTCACCGTGACCACGCACTGGCCCTACGCCGACGCCGTGGTGGCGATCCTCGTGGCGATCTGGGTGCTGCCGCGGGCAATCTCGCTGGCCCGCTCGGCATTACGCATCCTGTCGGAATCGTCACCGGCGCACATCGACGTCGGCGAACTGCGCTCGGCCCTGACCGCGGTCGCCGGTGTCACCGCCGTTCACGATCTGCACGTGTGGACACTGGCACCCGGCAAGGAGATGGCGACCGCGCACCTGGCCACCGACGGGACGTCCAATCGCGTCCTGGAGGACGCCCAAGCGGTGCTGGCAGCGCGAGGGCTGGACCATTCCACCGTTCAGGTCGAACCGCCGGGGGCGCACGAGGAGTGCCCCGTGGAAAGCGACGTGTAACCCCTAAACCGGGGTGTAGAACAACACGTCGGTGCGATCCGCCGCGGGACGACGAGTCGAGGGGAAGCGGATGCCCCCGAACGGAGTTGCGATGCGGTACGACACCACATCGGCGGACTCCGTGGGCACGACGGAGAA
>CAIOYU010000624.1 GCA_903862565.1 uncultured Actinomycetes bacterium
CGTCCTGGGCCGATAAGAAGTGACACCGCTTCAGCGTTACCTCGCCGAGGAGATCGCCACCGACCACGTCGACGGCCTTCTGTCACGCCGCGAAGCGTTGCGCCGGCTCGCTCTGCTCGGGATGGGCACCGCCACCGCCGCGGCGCTTATCACCTCCTGTGGTGACCAGCGGACGGCACACTCGACCCCGCCTGCCACCTCCGAGCCGTCGACGCCCCCCGGGATGTCCACCGCGAAACCCACCGAGCCGATCACCTGGGCCGGCCCCGCCGGTCAGTTGCAGGGCAGCTGGGCGCCAGCCGACGCACCCCGCGGGGCAATTCTCGTCATTCATGAGAACAAGGGACTAAACGACTGGGTGCGATCGGTGGCCGGCCGACTGGCCGGGGTCGGATACTCGGCCTTGGCGATCGACCTGCTGTCCGCACAGGGCGGTACCGGCACGTTCACGGATCCCGCCGCCGCGACCGCGGCACTGGCGACGATCGCCCCCGAAAGGTTCGTCGCCGATCTGAGGTCCGGACTGGACGAACTGCAGCGACGGGCACCGGGCAGCAGACTCGGGATCGTCGGATTCTGCTTCGGCGGCGGGCTGGTCTGGCAGCTGCTGTCCGCCGGCGAACCGCGGCTGTCCGCGGCGGTGCCGTTCTACGGCCCGCTGCCCGATCACCCGGACTTCGCGGGCTCGGCGAACGCCGCCGTTCTGGGTTTCTACGGCGCGCTCGACGAGCGGGTGACGTCATCCGAGCCGGCGGCGCAAGCCGCACTCGACAAGGCCGGCCTGGTGAACGAACTCGTCGTCGAAGCGAACGCGGACCACGCCTTCTTCAACGACTCCGGAAAGCGGTACAACCCCGCGGCCGCCGCTGACGCATGGGAACGACTGCAGGCCTGGCTGGTTCGCCACCTCGGGTGATCGTCCACGACAATCATTGGGCCAGCAGTTTGACCGCCTGATTGAAGACTCTGGGTAGCGTGGCGGCGGCCGGCACGATCATGGTCCGGGCCGGACGTACCCCGCTCCTTTCAATCCCTCTCAGTGGTGTGCAATTCGCAGGCACCCGCCATCCGGATTGGCGGGTGTGACCCGGCTGACAGCCACCACCGGCAAGACGATGCGCTCACCGACTCGTCGTCACCGTGGGGGGCGACGGCGCACTCACGGCTCAGTAGCCGAACCCACCATTGACGTACTGCGACAGACAGACCGCCCGGAGAAGTTCGCTCCCGACGCTGCAGTTGAGTAACGCCGTCTGGTCCGGCGCCCCTCCCAATGCGCGTGGCGGGCGGTGCGGGATGCCGCAGTTGTCGACATACGGATTGAACGGAGTGATGCCGTTGTAGCAAGGGGACAGCGGTTGAGCGGGGTCGGCGGAGGCCACCGGGGCCGCGGCCACACACGCCACCACCAACGCAATGCCGCTCATGACGACTGCGGCGCGCCCACGGAGGCTGACCATCACAAACCACCTCCTCGTCACTGACGCTACTCCGGAAGCGAGGGGGGCTGCAGGCACTACCCGGGCTTCCCCGCGCTGTCCGGAAAACAGTGTCGGATGTCTAGTACATGACCCACCGGTCATGTACTCTCGGGTCATGGCAGCGGCACCGGCGCTACACCTACGGTCCCAGGGGTCCGGACCCTCCTTGGTGCTGCTGCACGCCAACGGCGGAGACCGTCGTGACTTCGCGGCGGTCATACCCGCTCTTGCGCAATCCGGTTGGCGCGTCACCACTCTCGACTGGCCCGGACACGGCCAGAGTCCACGTTCGGCACCGGAGACAGCCGTCGGATTCGGCGAACTGCTGGTGAGGCTGCTGGACGACCTCGGTGGCGAGCACGTCCTGCTCGGTAACTCGGTCGGCGGCTTCGCGGCTCTTCACGCCGCCGCGCACCGACCCGACCGAGTCGGCGGCCTGGTCCTGGTCTCCCCCGGCGGATTCACGCCGCACTGGATCGGGACGACGCTGGCCTGCCGGACCATCGGATCGCGACGAGTGGCACCGCTCGCCTACCGGAACCTTCCGCGCCTCTACCTCCGAGACCGCAACGCCGGCGTCACCGCCGCGATCGAGCATGCGGGACAAGCCTCCCGGTCACCGGAGGCCGCCGAGGTTTACGCCTCCGTCTGGCGCAGTTTCACCGACCCCGACCATGATGGGCGGCCTCTCGCGGCAGCCGTGCGCTGCCCAACGCTGCTGGCATGGGGTACCCGCGACCCGATCCTGCCCTGGCAACTCGACGGCCGACGCGCCCGTGCGGCACTGCCCCACGCACCGATCGTCACGTTCGGTGGCGCAGGACACCAGCCCTTCATCGAGCGGCCTGGCGAATTCCTCTCGCGCACACAGCCGTTCCTCGAACGCCTGCGCACCGCGGTACCACGGTGAGCGAACCCGCCCCGGCACGGCGGCGCGGGCCCGGCAGCCGGGCTGACGAGAACCACCCTACCCGCCTGGAAATCCTCAACGCCGCAGTAGAACTCGCTGAGCGTGACGGCTTGCGATCGCTGTCCGTTGCGGACATCACCGCGGCGGCAGGTCACGCCAAGGGCACCTTCTATGTGCACTTCCGCGACCGCACCGCATTGCTGGTCGCGTTGCACCGCTGGTTTCACGACACCGTGTTCGACCGCGTGATCACCAGCACCTCCGAGGACAGCCCGGGACCTGAACGCGCACGTCTGCGCCTGGTCGCCTTCCTCGACGCCTGCCGCGAATTACCCGCGGTACGAGCGGTGCTCCTCGACGCCCGGACCGAACCCTCCATCGCCGCCGAAGTCGACGACCGCAACCGCCAGGCAACCGAGATCCTCGCCACAGACCTCACCGGCACCACGGCCCATCCCCGCGAAACTGCACGCATCCTCGTGCTGGCCGCGGCCGATCTCGCAGGACGCGAATCAACCTGTGGCCGGGTCATTCCCGCCGCCCGAGAGGCACTGCTGGACCTCGTTCGACAGCCGACTGTGCCGTGACGTCGGCGATCAGGATCGCGGCAGTCATGGGAGCCCCTGCTTGAACGTTGAATGTTCGATGCGCCAGGCGAATTGGCCCCAGCGGCAGAGATCAGCAGTGATCGATTTCGGGTACGCACGCGCCTCGGCGCGGACCTTCTGGGCAAAATACCCAGCGAAACCTTCGCGCGGATGCGATGCAAGAACCTCGTGGACGGTGCGGGGATGGATATCTTCCAATCGCATTCCGGTGACGTCGGCCGCGGCCCCGAAGTGCAGGAGTGCCACTTCGGGGCGTTCCTTACCCGCACGGCCGACGTCCATGTGCATCCGGATTGCTTGCGCGACAATCGAGGCACGATCTTCGGGCCAGCTGTGGTCGACGAGCCATGACTGCGCCGCTGCGGCTCCGCGTTGCTCGAAGGGGCCATCGCCGCCGACGTAGTCGGTCAGTCCCAGATCGTGCAGCATCGCCGAGATGAAGAGCAGTTCGGCGTCCCAGTCGAGGCCGTCCCTGGTTCCCAGGGCCGCGCCGAACAGGTACGTCCGATAGCAGTGAGCGGCCAGAACCCCCGGTGCCTGAGCACGCAGCAGACTGGCGGCCTCGAGAGCGGTGGTGGTGTCCGGATATCTGATGTCACTGAGCGCCAACGGTTCCGGGCGGCTCCGGCCCATCGTGCGGGCTGCGCGTCGCAGACTCTGCTCAAGTTGGGCGCGTCCGAGCCGGCTGATGACCGACAGCGTTGATTCGGCGGTGGTCATCGGGCCACCTCGACGGTCACCTCGATCTCCAACGCGATGTTGGCGGGCAATGAGGACACGCCAACGGCGAGCCGCGCATGTCGACCGGCATCACCGAACACGTTCACGAACACCTCCGAGGCGCCGTCGACCACCTGGGTGTGGCCGATGAAGTCCGGAACGGCGTTGACGACCCCGCGCACCAGCACGATCCGCTTGACTGCGTCGAGGGATCCGAGCTCGGAGCGGATGGTGGCCAACGCGGTAATGGCGGCGAATCGCGCGGCCTGGCGCCCGGCGTCGACGTCGAGGTCGGCCCCCAGCTTGCCGAACACGATCGTCTGCGGCGGGTTGAACGGGATGTGGCCGCCAAGGAGCAGCAGATCACCGGTGCGAACGGCGTTGATGTATTCGCCGGCCGGCGGGAACGGGTCGGGCAGTTCGATTCCCAGCTCGGCGAGGCGGGCTTCAGCAGACACCGCGGTTCCCAACCCCCGGACCAACTTGTTGCAATCGTTTCAACATGCGCCCGATCGTAGAGCGGCCGCTGGCTTATTGCAACCATTCTAATAAGTTGGGTTTCCGCAGTAAGATGTCTCTGTGGACGCCGTCGCGCTACGCCGCGTGGACCCGCGCCGGCAGCGCACCATGGATGCTCTGCTGGCCGCTGCGCAGCAGATGTTCGCCGAGCGGCCACTCGAGGAAGTGACCGTCGAGGAGATCGGCCAGCACGCCGGTGTCGCGGTGGGCTCTATCTACAACAACTTCGGGAGCAAGGAGGGCCTGTACGCGGCGGTGGTCGCCCGAGCGCTCGACGTCGACCGCGACTACATGGACCGCGCCTATACCCCCGATCGGAACCCGATCGAGCAATTGCTGGCCGCCTCCGAGCAGTATCTGCGTTTCGCACTGGATCATCCGGAGTTCTTCCGCATGCTGGCCTTCCCCGCCAAACCCAGCCAGTACCCCGCCGCTGCCGAGACCACCGCTCTGCTCGCGCTTCGGGTCGACGAACAGAACGCCCGCATGGTTGATGCGATCGAACGCGGCATTACCGATGGCAGTATCCGTCGCCTGGACTCGCAGTCAACGGCGACGATCTTGTGGGCAAGCTGGAACGGAATCATCAGCCTCGTGTGGCGTCACGACGATCTTCGGCAGAGCCCAGAACAAGTGGCGGAATTGATCGCCCGCGCCGCCGATCTCGTGAGTCACGGCCTACGGCTTCGATAGAGACCGCACGCTGTCACCCGACATCATCGCGCCGAGATCATCGCCACGGCAACCAGTGCCAGCACCATGCCCAGCTTCTGCCATCCGGTGACGCGTTCGCGCAGCACCACGATGGCCAGCAGCACGGTGAACGCCGGGTAGAGCGACATCAGCACGCTGGCCAACGACAACATCGACGACTGCAGTGCCAGCAGCATGGTGACGTTGGCACCGACGTCGAGCACCGAGGCCACCACCGCCATCCGCAAGGGAAAGCCTTGCGGCGGATGCAGATTGCCCGTCAGAGCGGCGGCCACAACGACGATGGCGGTCGCGGCGATCCGGCCGAAGAACAACGGCCACATCCGTGCCTCCGCGGGCGCCTGCGCGATCATCACGTAGTTCAGACCGAAGGCCACGCCGGCGCCGACGGTCAGCCACGCCACCGTCCTGGTGAAGCGGTGCGGGCGAACGTCCTCGTCGGTGGCCTCCCGGCTGACCAGGACCACGGCCACCAGCGCCAGCGCCACCCCGATCCCGGCCAGTCGACCCGGCCGCTCCCCCAGCGCCAGACCCGCCGCCAACGGAACCCCGGCAGCCAGGATCGCAGTCAGTGGCGAGACCACAGAGATCGGGCCCGAGCCCAGCGCTGCGTAGAACCACCACACCCCAAGGCCCTGGCTGACGCCGCACAGGACGCCCCACCAGACGGCGGGGGCGCTGACGCTACCGCCGGCGGCGATCGCGAGCACCGCAAGCCCGACCATGCCCAGTGGGTAGGAGACCAGCACCACCCGCAGGGCGGCGACCCGGCGGGACGCGATACCGCCGACGAAATCACTGATCCCGTAGCAGCCTGCCGCGGCCAGCGAGAGTAGGGTGCCGGTCACAACTTGCCTTTCGCGCGGCGGCCGAGTTCGCGGACCACCTCGCGCTCGGCGTCGCGCTTGGCGATGTCCTGTCGCTTGTCGTGGGCCTGTTTACCGCGGGCCAGCGCCAGTTCCACCTTCACCTTGCCGTCGAGGAAGTACAGCGACAGCGGCACCAGGGTCAGGTTGCCGTCGCGGATCTTGCCGGTGAGCATGTCGATCTGGCGGCGGTGCAGCAGCAGTTTGCGATTGCGCCGCGGGGCGTGGTTGGTCCAGGTGCCGTGGTGGTACTCCGGGATGTGCAGGTTGCGCAGCCAGATCTCGCCGTCGTCGACGGTGGCGAACGCGTCGGCCAGCGAGGCCGCACCGTCGCGAAGGCTCTTGACCTCGGTGCCGACCAGCACCACCCCGGCCTCGAAGACATCTTCGATCGAATACAGATGCCGCGCTTTGCGGTTGGTGGCCACCACCCGCTTGCCGCCCTTGGCGTCGCCGGCTTTCTTCGCAGCGGCCGCTTTGCGGGCCACCGCCATCTTGGACATCGTTACTTCCGCACGTACAGCCGGAGAGTGACGTAGGCGGTGAGCGCGGCCATCGACACACCGACGAAGAACAGCCACGGTGCCACGTAGTACAGGATGTCGGCGTAGTCGACCTTGGCGATCAGATTGGCTTGATAGAACTGGTCGAGCGCCCGTTCCAGGAACAACGCCCGCACCATGATCAGTCCAATGATCGCCAGCACCACACCGATCGTCGCGGCCAGCACCGCCTCCAACAGGAAGGGCAACTGCGTGTACCACCGGGTGGCGCCGACCATGCGCATGATGCCGATCTCGGTGCGCCGGGTGTAGGCCGCCACCTGGACCATGTTGGCGATCAACAACACTGCCGCGACGGCCTGCAACACCGCGATCGCGAACGCCGCCCGCGACAGGCCGTCGAGCACGGCGAACAGCCGGTCGATCAGTTCCTTCTGGTTGAGCACGTTGAGCACGCCGGGCTGGCCCTGCATCGCAGCGTCAAAGTCCTTGTGCTGCTCGGGGTTGTCCAGCTTGACGATGAACGACGCCGGGAACGAGTCCCTACTGGCGACGTCCTTGTACTCGGGGAACTTGGTGACGGCGTCGGTGAAGGCGTCGTCGCGGTTGAGGAAGCGGACGCTCTTGACGTCGTCGCGCGCTTCGATCGTGGTGCGCAACGCCTTACAGGCGTCGAGGTCGCAGGTCGGATCGTTGGCCGAGACCTCGGGGGTCAGGAACACCTGGCTCTCGACGCGGTCGAGGTAGATGTCGCGGGACTGGTTGGCCAGCCGGATCACCAGCAGGCCACCGCCGAACAGGCCCAGGGAGATCGCCGTCGTAAGGATCATCGCGATCGTCATGGTGACGTTGCGGCGCAGACCGGTGGCGACCTCGTTGACGAGGAACCCGGCGCGCATCAGCGGCTCATCCCGTAGACGCCGCGCTGCTCGTCGCGGACCAACCGGCCCAACGACAGTTCGATCACGCGCTGGCGCATGGAGTCGACGATGTGGTGGTCATGGGTGGCCATCACCACCGTGGTGCCGGTGCGGTTGATGCGGTCGAGCAGATCCATGATGTCGCGGCTGGTCTCGGGGTCGAGGTTGCCGGTCGGCTCGTCGGCCAGCAGCACCAGAGGGCGGTTGACGAACGCGCGCGCGATCGCCACCCGCTGCTGCTCACCGCCGGAGAGCTCGCCGGGCAGCCGGTTGGCCTTGCCGGACAGGCCGACCATCTCAAGCACCTCGGGCACCACTTTCTTGATGGTCTCGGACGGCTTGCCGATCACCTCGAGGGCGAAGGCCACATTCTCGAACACGGTCTTCTGCTGCAGCAGGCGGAAGTCCTGGAACACACAGCCGATGCACTGCCGCAACTTGGGGATGTGCCGGCCGGACAGTTTGTTGACGTGGAACTTCGATACCTGCACCTCGCCGGACGTGGGCGTCTCCTCGGCCAGCAGCAGCCGCATGAAGGTGGATTTCCCCGAGCCCGACGGTCCGATCAGGAACACGAACTCGCCCTTGTCGATCTTGACGGTGACGTTGTCGAGCGCTGGACGTGCAGACGCCTTGTACTGCTTGGTCACATGCTCGAGGGTGATCATCACGGCACGCCAGTCTAACTGCTTTCCCCGCCCGACTACGGCGTCGCCGGGGCCGGTGTCGGAGCCATCGTGGACGGGGACGGCATCGCGGTCGGATGGATCAGCGGCGGCAACGGCACCGCGGTCGTCGTCGGACTCGACACCGGAGCCGACGGCGCGGCCGACGACGCCGGCGATGCGCCCGACGTCGGCGCCTGGGTCCCGGACGACGTCACCGACGCCGACGGGCCCGCGGAGCCTGGGGTCGACGGATCGGGGCTCGTCGGAGTCGTGGACTCCGTCGGGGTGGTCGGTGTCGTGGACTCCGTCGTCGGCGTGGTGGTCGTCGTCACCGCCGTGGGAGCCGGCCGCTGCCGCGGCACATCGGTGCGCGGCACCCAGGTGTAGGACGGGTCGGGGATGAAACCGGGCGGCACGACGTCCGTCGCCGGGATCTGCGCGGGTGCCGGTCCCGGCTCGAACGCGTCGTAGAGCGCCCAGATCGCCAAGAAGGCGATGATCAGAGCAGCGGTCGAGGTACGGAGTCTTCCCCCGAACAGATATTGCGGCCACTTGCGGCCCTCGCGGTGGTCGTTCCGCTTGGTCTTGAAGGTCATCCCGGCACCACCGAGGCGCTATCCGATGCAGTCGAAATGCCTTCCCGGCGCAGCGCCCCGACCACGAGCAACCGCAGCTTGCGGCCCGCTTCGAACTGCTTGCCCGGCAGGGTACGGGCCCACAGTTGCAGGTTGACGGTGTCCAGTTCGATGCTCTCGACGCCGCGAAGCTTCGGCTTGCTCAGCAGCAACGTGCTGAGTTCGGTGTCGTCCATCGCCGACTCGCAGACCTGTTCCAGGATCTCGTTGACCCTGCCGAGGTCGGCGGTCGAGGGCACCGGAACATCCACGACGGTCCGCGCCCAGTCCTTGGACAGGTTGAGGGACTTCATGATCTGGCCGTTGGGAATGGTGTACATCTCCCCCTCGGCGGTACGCAGTTTCGTGACGCGCAACGTGACGTCCTCGACGGTTCCCAGCGCGGAGTTGCTCGCGCCCAGCGTCAGTTCCACCAGGTCGCCGAAGCCGTACTGCTTCTCGGTGATGATGAAGAAACCGGAGAGCAGGTCCTGCACCACCCGCTGGGCGCCGAAGCCCAGCGCCGCGCCCAGCACGGCGGCGGGGGCCACCAGGGATCCGACCGGGATGGCCAGGATCTCGGTGATCTGGACGACGACCATGACCCCCAGCATGGCGATGGCCAGGTAGGAGATCACCGAGGCGACGGCCTGACGGTGCTTGGCGCTCTCCGAGCGAACCAGGGCGTCGCTCTCCTGGAAGTCCGCGTCGATACGTCGGCTGACGCGCTGGGCGATCCAGGTGATGAACCGGCCCGCCAGCACCGCGCCGATGATCAGCAGAGCGATCCGCAGTCCGCGCGTCAGGATCCACGCGCCGATGTCACCGTGCCAGAAGGTGTGCCAGCGGTCGAGGAACGGGGAAGTCATTTCAGTCCGGAAGATCACTCTTCGTCATCTCGTCGATTACGCCACCGGATTCCCGACTCGAGGAACCCGTCGATGTCCCCATCCAGTACCGCCGTCGGGTTGCCGACCTCGTACTCGGTGCGCAAGTCCTTGACCATTTGGTAGGGGTGCAGAACGTAGGAGCGCATCTGGTTGCCCCAGGAAGCGCCGCCGTCGCCCTTGAGTGCGTCGAGCTCGGCCCGCTCCTCGGAGCGCTTGCGTTCGAGCAGTTTGGCCTGGAGCACACGCATGGCAGACACCTTGTTCTGCAGCTGCGACTTCTCGTTCTGGCAGGTGACGACGATACCCGTCGGGATATGCGTCAGTCGAACCGCGGAATCGGTGGTGTTCACCGACTGGCCGCCCGGGCCGCTGGACCGGTAGACGTCCACCCGGATGTCGATCTCGGGGATGTCGATGTGGTCGGTGGTCTCCACGACGGGGAGCACCTCGACCTCGGCGAAGGACGTCTGCCTGCGGCTTTGGTTGTCGAACGGGCTGATGCGGACCAGCCGGTGGGTGCCCTGCTCCACCGAGAGCGTGCCGTAGGCGAACGGCGCGTGCACCGCGAAGGTGGCGCTCTTGATGCCGGCCTCCTCGGCGTAGGAGGTGTCGAACACCTCAACCGGGTAGTCGTGTTGCTCAGCCCACCGGATGTACATCCGCATCAGCATCTCGGCCCAGTCGGCGGCGTCCACCCCGCCGGCGCCGGAGCGGATCGTGACCAGCGCCTCGCGCTCGTCGTACTCCCCGGACAGCAGGGTGCGAACCTCCAGCACCTCGATCTCGGCCTGCAGCGCCTTCAGTTCGGCGTCCGCTTCCACCAGCGCCTCGGCGCCCTGCGATCCGCCCTCTTCGGCGGCCATCTCGTAGAGCACCGGTAGGTCGTCCAGCCGGCTGCGCAGGCCCTCGACCCGGCGCAATTCGCCCTGGGCATGGGACAGGTCACTGGTGACCTTCTGGGCATTGGCCTGATCGTCCCAGAGGGTCGGATCCGAGGCCTCGTGCTCGAGTTTCTCGATCCGCGCGCGCAACTCGTCGATGTCGAGCACCCGCTCCACCGTCGTCAGGGTGGTGTCCAGGGCGGCGATGTCTGACTGTCGATCGAGGTCCACGGCATTCCACGTTACCGGCGGCCATTACGATTCCCTGCATGCGTCCTTATTACGTCGCGATCGTCGGCGCAGGCCCGTCCGGGTTTTTCGCCGCCGCGTCGCTCTTGCGCTCCGCCGACGAATCAGTGGCCTCCGGCGGCCCTGACGTGCACATCGACATGATCGAAATGCTCCCCACCCCATGGGGTTTGGTCCGTTCCGGGGTGGCCCCGGACCATCCCAAGATCAAGTCGGTCAGCCGGACCTTCGAGAAGTCGGCCGACGACCCGCGGTTGCGGTATTTCGGCAACATCACCGTCGGCGAGCACGTCTCCACCGATGAGCTCGCGCAACGCTACGACGCGGTGGTCTACACCGTGGGCACCCAGTCCGACCGGCCGATGGGCATCCCCGGCGAGGACCTGCCGGGCAGCGTCGCCGCGGTGGACTTCGTCGGCTGGTACAACGCGCACCCGCACTTCACGGGCATGGCACCGGACATCTCCTCGGGTCGCGCGGTGGTGATCGGGAACGGCAATGTCGCGATCGACGTCGCCCGCATCCTGGTCACCGACCCGGACGTGCTGGCCACCACCGATATCGCCGACCACGCCCTGGACGCGCTGCGCCGGCGCGGGGTTTCCGAGGTCGTGATCGTGGGCCGGCGCGGGCCGCTGCAGGGCGCCTTCACCACCCTTGAACTGCGCGAACTCGGCGAACTCGACGGTGTCGAGGTGGTCGTCGATCCAGCCGATCTCGCCGACGTCAGCGACGAGGACGCCACCGCCGCCGGCAAGACGACGGCCGCCAACATCAAGGTGCTTCGCGGGTACGCCGAGAAGACCGCCGAGCGCACCGCCTCCGGCGAGGAGTCCGACAATCGCCGCATCGTGTTCCGCTTCCACCGGTCACCGGTGGAGATCACCGGCTGGGGCAAGGTCGAGTCGATCGTGCTGGGCCACAACGAACTCGTCACCGACGAGAACGGCCGGACCTTCGCCCGCGACACCGGGGAACGCGAGACCCTGCCTGCCCAACTGGTGGTCCGGGCCGTCGGTTACCGGGGCGTGGCGATGGCCGGCCTGCCGTTCGACGACGCCAGTGGCACCATCCCGCACGAGCACGGCCGGATTGCGGGACGACTGAACTCCTACGTCGCGGGCTGGATCAAGCGCGGACCGTCCGGGGTGATCGGCACTAACAAGAAGGACGCCCAGGACACCGTCGACACCCTGCTGGCCGATTTGGCGGGCACGCAGCTGCGTGAGGTCGGCGACGGCTACGACGACGAACTGGCGACCTGGCTGTCCGAATGCCAGCCGAAGTTGGTGACCGAGGCCCACTGGCAGGCGATCGACACCCATGAGCGCTCCGCCGGTGAGCCGCAGGGCCGTCCGCGCGTCAAGGTGGCCGCGGTCGCGGACCTGCTGACCATCGCCCACGGGTAAGGCCGCCGGCGTCGTCAGACGCTGAGCTCAGACGGTGGGTCGTTCCGGCGGTGCGAACGACCAGTTGTCCGGATTCTTCGGCGAGTACACCACCGGGATGAGGTCGCCCATCGCCGGCCAGTTCGTGACGTCGACCGCCATCCGCTGGTAGACAACGTGTTCACCGACGGTAGGGCCGTTGATCACGCCGGTGATCGTGACGAACTGCTCGCCGGTGGCGTCGGGTCGTGGGCTGACCCCGGTGACGAGCAGTGTCCCGCGGACCGCCTCGCCACGCGGGCCGCGACGCACCAGGCGCGGCCCCAGAACGAGCGCCAGTGCGCCGAGAACCAGCAGTATCGAGGCGAGTTCCACCATGTCGGCAATGCTATGCGCAGATTCACCGGGCCGAGGGCGATAGGACGCCGTGACCGACGAGGACCGAGGGTGATAGGACTTAGGCCATGACCGTGCAGGACGACCTGACCGTGGCACTCGCCCTCGCCGACCGCGCCGACGCCATCACCATGGCCCGCTTCGGCGCCATGGATCTGCGGGTGGACACCAAGCCGGACCTGAGCCCGGTGACCGACGCCGACGAGGCCGTCGAGGCCGAAGTGCGGGCCATCCTCGACCGCAAACGTCCCGCCGACTCCATTTTCGGTGAGGAACAAGGCGGCACTCCGGCCCGAACCGGCCGGCAGTGGGTGATCGACCCTATCGACGGGACCAAGAACTTCGTGCGCGGAGTTCCGTTGTGGGCCAGCCTGATTGCGCTCCTGGAAGACGGTGTTCCCACGGTCGGTGTGGTGAGCGCACCGGCGCTGAGCCGACGCTGGTGGGCCGGGCAGGGACTGGGCTCGCACACGACATTCGGCGCCGGGCCCGCCCGTCGGCTGTCGGTGTCCGCGGTGGCGGATCTGGGGTCGGCCAGCCTGTCGTTCTCAGACCTGACCACCGGCTGGGCGGAAACCGGGCGACGCGCGCAGTTCCTGGATCTGATCGACGACGTGTGGCGGATGCGCGCCTACGGAGACTTCTACTCCTACTGCCTGGTCGCCGAGGGCGCGGTCGACATCGCCGTCGAACCCGAGGTCAAGCTGTGGGATCTGGCCGCGCTCGACGTACTTGTGCGGGAGGCCGGCGGTTCGTTCACCGGCCTCGACAGCGAGCCGGGGCCCCACAGCGGCAGTGCCGTGGCCACCAACGCTCTGCTGCACAGCGCGGTGGTGGAGCGACTCGCCGCGGTGTGACCTTCGCCACCATCGAGCTACCTTACTCACGAGTAAGATAGGGTTTGAGTCAGTTCAGCCCCACTCCGGCAAGGCGGCTCTCATGACAAACACCCTCCCGTCTCGCAAGTCCAGCGCCCGCGCCCGCAAGAGCGCCGTCGGCGAGTTCCATCCCAAGCGCAACGTCATCGATCTCGGGGTGGGCCTGCTCACCCCGCTGCTCGGTCAGGACTTCCTGGACCGCCACCACCTGCGCGAACCGCTGAACAAGGCGCTCAAGTTCGGGGTCGCGCGCGGGTTCGCCGCGATGGGCGCGTCGGCGCGACAGTTCAAGAAAATCCAGGCCGCCGGCACGTCACCGACCCGGTTGGCCTCCAGCGGGGCCGGGAACTTCGACCTCACCCCCGACGACGACCAGCGATTGATCGTTGAGACGGTCAAGGATTTCGCCGCGGAGATCCTCCGCCCCGCCGCGCGCGCCGCGGACAGCGCCGCCGCCCACCCCGAGGGCCTGATGGCCCAGGCCGCCGAGCTCGGCATCACCGCCATCAAAGTGCCGGAGACCTTCGACGGGATCGCCGAGAGTCGCGCCGCGGTCACCCATGCCCTGGTCGCCGAAGCGCTGGCACACGGCGACATGGGATTGGCGCTGCCGATCCTGGCCCCGGGCGGGGTGGCGTCCGCGCTGACGCACTGGGGCAGCGCCGATCAGCAGGCGACCTACCTCAAGGAATTCGCCGGTGACAACGTGCCGCAGGCCTGCGTGGCGATCACCGAGCCGCATCCCCTCTTCGACCCGACAGCGCTGCGGACAACGGCGGTCCGCACGCCCAGCGGCTACCGGCTGGACGGCGTCAAGTCCCTCGTCCCGGCAGCTGCCGATGCCGAATTATTCGTCGTGGCAGCGCAACTCAACGGCAAACCGGCGCTGTTCATCGTCGAGTCATCGGCCCCCGGACTGACCGTCAAGGCCGATCCGAGCATGGGGGTCCGCGCCGCCGCACTCGGGCAGATCGAGCTGACCAAGGTCTCGGTGCCGCTGTCGGCCCGCCTCGGCGAAGACGACGCGGCCGACACCGACTACAGCGAAGCCATTGCACTGTCCCGGCTGGGCTGGGCTGCGCTGGCCGTCGGGACGTCGCAAGCCGTGCTCGACTACGTCATTCCCTACGTCAAGGAACGGGACGCGTTCGGCGAGCCGATCGCCCGTCGTCAGGCCGTCGCGTTCATGTGCGCCGACATCGCCATCGAACTCGACGGCCTGAGGTTGGTCACCTGGCGTGGCGCCGCGCGCGCCGACCAGGGCCTGCCCTGTGCCCGCGAGGCCGCACTCGCCAAACGACTCGCCACCGACAAGGGCATGCGGATCGGCCTGGATGGTGTGCAACTGCTGGGCGGTCACGGCTACACCAAGGAACATCCCGTCGAACGCTGGTACCGCGACCTGCGCGCCATCGGTGTCGCCGAAGGTGTCGTCGTCCTCTAACCGAGTCGTCCTCTAACTGAGTAGTCCCCAAACGGAAGTCAGGCCATGGCCATCAATCTGGAACTCCCCCGCAAGCTCGAGGCCGTCATCGACATGTCCCACAAGGGCGCCGCGGAAGTCCTGCGGCCGATCTCGCGCAAATACGACCTCAACGAACACGCCTATCCGGTCGAATTGGACACGCTGGTCAAGCTGTTCGAGGGCGTCTCGTCCGCCAAGACCGTGTCGTTCGTGGGCACTGAGGCATTCGTCGACAGCCACGACGGACCCAAGGGAAACATCAACGGCGGCAACATGTCCGCGCTGCTGAATTTGCTGGAGATCTCCTGGGGCGATGTCGGGCTGCTGCTGTCGATGCCGCGGCAGGGCCTTGGCAACGCGGCAATCTCCGGAGTGGCCACCGACGAGCAGCGGGCCCGGCTGGGCAAGGGAGTCTGGGCCGCCATGGCCATCACCGAGCCCTCGTTCGGGTCCGACTCTGCCGCGGTGTCGACGACGGCGGTGCTCGACGGCGACGAATACGTCATCAATGGCGAAAAGATCTACGTGACAGCCGGATCGCGCGCGTCCCACATCGTGGTGTGGGCCACCTTGGACAAGTCCAAGGGCCGAGCCGCCATCAAGTCGTTCATCGTGCCGCGCAAACACCCCGGCGTCACCGTCGAGCGTCTCGAGGAGAAGCTCGGCATCAAGGCCTCCGACACCGCGGCGATCCGGTTCGACAACGTTCGCATCCCGAAGGAGAACCTGCTCGGCAGCCCAGAGATCCAGGTGGAGAAGGGCTTTGCCGGAGTCATGGAGACCTTCGACAACACCCGCCCGATGGTGGCGGGGATGGCCGTCGGGGTGGCCCGTGCCGCCCTGGAGGAACTGCGTGCCATCCTCACCGACGCCGGGGTGGAGATCTCCTACGACAAGCCCGCCCATGCCCAGAGCGCCGCGGCGGCGGAGTTCCTGCGGATGGAGGCCGACTGGGAGGCGGGTTATCTGCTGACACTGCGCTCGGCGTGGCAGGCCGACAACCACATCCCGAACTCCAAGGAAGCCTCGATGGGCAAGGCCAAGGCCGCCCGGGTCGGCAGCGACATCACGCTCAAGGCCGTCGAATTGGCAGGCACCACAGGCTATTCCGAGCTGAGTCTGCTGGAGAAGTGGGCGCGGGACTCCAAGATCCTCGACATCTTCGAGGGCACTCAGCAAATTCAGTTGCTGGTGGTCGCACGGCGACTGCTCGGGCTCAGCTCCGCCGAGCTCAAGTAAGCACACTCGATCGCCTGACAGGCAACAAAAAGCGGACCGGCGCGTCCCTTTCCGGGGAGGCGACGGTCCGCTTGTGGTTGTTCGGTTAGCGCGCGCCCAAGGCCCGCTGCAGGTCCGGCTTCATCGCCTGAAGCTCACGACCCCAGTAGGCCCAGCTGTGCGTGCCGTTGTCCGGGAAGTTGAACACCGCGTTGCGCCCGCCCGCCGCGAGGTAGTTGTCGCGGAAGGTGCGGTTGGTGCGGATGGTCAGGCCCTCCAGGAAGGTGGCCGGCACGTCGCCGCCGCCGAGGTCGTTGGGCTGGCCATTGCCGCAGTAGATCCACAGGCGGGTGTTGTTGCCCACCAGCCGGGGGATCTGAACCATCGGGTCGTTGCGCTGCCAGGCCGGATCGCTCGAGGGGCCCCACATGTCGGCGGCCTTGTACCCGCCGGCGTCGCCCATCGAGACGTTGATCAGACCGGGCCACCAGCCCTCAGACGGGTTCAGGAAGCCCGACATCGATCCGGCGTAGATGAACTGATCGGGATGCCAGGCCGCCAGCGTCAGCGAGGCCGAACCGGCCATGGACAGCCCGATCGCCGCGCTGCCGTTGGGCTTCACCTGACGGTTGGCCGCCAGCCAGGCCGGGGCCTCCTGGGTCAGGAAGGTCTCCCACTTGTAGGTGGAGCAGCCTGCCTTGCCGCAGGCGGGCCGGTACCAGTCGGCGTAGAAGCTGGACTGCCCGCCCACCGGCATCGAGACCGACAGGCCCGAGTCCACGTACCACTCGAAGGCCGCGGTGTTGATGTCCCAGCCGTTGAAGTCGTCCTGGGCGCGCAGGCCGTCGAGCAGCCACACGTTCGGAGAGTTGGCACCGCCGCTCTGGAATTGAACCCGGATGTCGCGGCCCATGCCCGCCGACGGGATGTCGAGGTACTCGACCGGCAGACCGGGGCGCGAGAATGCTCCCGCGGTGGCCGATCCGCCCGTTGCGCCGATCAGACCCGGCAGTGCCGCCGCAGCCACCGCCGCGACCGAGACCCGGCGCGACCACATGCGCAGCTTGTCGAATCCAAACTTCACTATCCACCCAGCTTTCTATGACCTGCGTCTAGGAACGCACATTCAGGCACTGAGTAAAACATGATGCAGAGCGCCCGGGGAACTCAAACCCTGTTATCGGGTCGTGACCAACCCTTGTCAGAGGTGCTCCCGAAAACTAATGTCACCTTCAGTTTTTGACCCGCGCGCCTCGGGAGCCCCCATGGAATCCTTCGTTCACCTGCGCAAAGGCGCTACCCCCAGGCGGTTGCACGCCGATCTGAACGGGTTGAAGGACGACGAACTGGGTCGCGACGGGTTCACCGGACGAACCGCGAACATGTACCGCCGGCACGATCCCACCCAATTCCGCGCCGTCGGCCCCCTTCGGCCGGTCGATGTGCTGGCCGATCACCTCCCGGTCGGCGACGATCCGCTGCTGCTGTTCTCCAACGCCGACTGCCGCATCTCGCTGAGCCGCCGGTCAGAGGCCACTTCGTACTACGTGCGTCACGTCGACGGCGACGTGCTGTGCTTCGTGCATCAGGGCGAGGGCCGGCTGGAAACCGAGTTCGGGCCGTTGGACTACCGGACCGGGGATTGGATCTACCTCCCGAAGGCCAGCACCTGGCGTCAGGTCCCGCGCAGCCAGAGCACCTGGTTGATGATCCAGGCCGGCGAGTTCCGCACACCGCCGGCCGGACCACTCGGCCGGCACTGGCCGTTCGACCCAGCCCTGGCCGTCATCCCCGATCCGGAACCAGTGCAGGACGACGGGCGGGACGAGTACGAAGTGCGCCTGATCCACGACCCGATCGACGGCACGCCCACGACATCCCTGTTCTACCCGCACAACCCCCTTGACGTGGCGGCCTGGCGCGGCGACAACTTCGCGTTCACGTTCAACATCGACGCCTACAACGTCGTCACCTCCGACAGCGTGCACCTGCCGCCGACCGTGCATACCTTCATGCAGTCCACCGGCGTACTGGTGTGCAACTTCCTGCCCAAACCGGCCGAGACGGTGCCCGGCACCGAGCGAACCCCCTGGTACCACCGGAACACGGATTTCGACGAGGTCGCGTTCTTCCACGGGGGCTCGCTGTACGGCCAGCCGATGCCGCCGGGGTTGATCAGCCACGCCCCGCAGGGAGTGCACCACGGCGCCCCGGAGCGTGCCCGGGAGCGGGCACGGCGAAAGTTCGATGAGTACGACACCATCGAATGGAAGGTGATCGCCATCGACACCCGGCGGCGGCTGGCGCCCAGCCCGGAGGTTCTCGCCGCCGACCTCGGTCAGCATCAGTGAAGTACGAGCGTGTCCCGTATCTGGTTGCCTTCCAGAACAATTCGGGTGTGCGTGACGCCTACGGCGGGCTGGCCGAGACCGTCGTGCTGGAGTGCTACCAGCTCAAGGCCGAGGTCGACACCGGAGCCGCTGGGCCGGCGACATCGGACACCGCGCTGGTGTTCATGCACCCGATCGGCGGCGGCGCCTACCTGCCGATGGTCACCGCATTGGCCCGGGCCGGTCAGCACGTCATCTATGCCAACAGCCGGTTCCGCGGCACCGACTCCGCACTGACCATGGAGAAAGTCGTTCAGGATCTCGGCGAAGTCATCGCCGACGCCAAGACGCGGCTGGGCTACTCGAAGGTGGTGCTGGCCGGCTGGAGCGGCGGGGGATCGCTCTCGCTGTACTACCAGCAGCAGGCCGCCGCGCTGGGACTGATTCCGGCTGACGGGATCATGCTGCTGGCGGCGCATGTCAGCCGTCACGGCACGCTCACCGAATGGCTGGACGCCTCCATCCTCGACGAGTCCGACCCCTCGAAGCGCGATCCGGAACTGGACCTCTACAACCCGGGCAACTCCAATCAGCCGCCGTACAGCCCCGAGTTCCTGGAGCGCTACCGCTCCGCCCAGATCGCGCGCAACCGGCGCATCACCACGTGGGTCAAAGACACGCTGTCCGACCTCCAGGCCGCCGGGCAACCCGACGGAGAGCTCTGCTTCGTCGTGCACGGCACCATGGCCGACCCGCGTTGGCTGGACCCGACCGTCGACCCCAACGACCGCACCCCCGGCACCTGCTACCTGGGCGACCCCCGGGTGGTGAACAACTCCCCCATCGGCCTGGCCCGGTTCTGCTCGCTTCGCAGTTGGCTGTCGCAGTGGAGCTACGACGACGCCCGCGCCGATGGCATAGCCTGCGGACGGGATGTCACAGTGCCGACCCTGGTGATCGGAAACCTCGCCGACGACGCCTGCACGCCCAGCCACACCCGGCGGCTGTTCGAGGCGATCGGACATCCGGACAAGGAGATGCACGAGATTCCCGGCGCCAACCACTACTACTCAGGGCCCGACCAGAAGCCGACGCTGGGCCACGCGGTCGCCGTCATCACCGACTGGCTTGAGCGGCATGAGTTTTCGGCGGTGAACCATGCCTGAGACCGTGGGGGCGCTGGACGGAATCCGCGTCGTCGAGGTCGGCACGCTGATCTCCGGGCCGTTCGCCGCCCGTCTGCTCGGCGATATGGGCGCCGAGGTCATCAAGATCGAACCACCCGGATCCCCCGACCCGATCCGCACCTGGGGACAGGCCGAGCTCGACGGACACCACGTCTTCTGGACCGTCCACGCCCGGAACAAGAAGTGCGTCACCCTCAACCTTCGAGAGCAACGCGGCCGTGACATCTTCCTCGACCTCGTGGGACGTTCCGACATCGTCGTCGAGAACTTCCGGCCCGGCACGCTGGAGAAGTGGAACCTCGGTTACGAGGTTCTGCGCCAACGCAATCCGGGAATCATCCTGGTCCGGGTGTCCGGCTACGGCCAGACCGGCCCGGACGCCGGGAAGGCCGGCTACGCCTCGGTGGCCGAGGCGGTCAGCGGCCTTCGGCACATGAACGGATTCCCCGGCGGCCCACCACCGCGACTGGCCCTGTCCCTCGGGGACACACTGGCCGGGATGTTCGCCGCCCAGGGCGCGCTGGCCGCGCTGTACCGCCGCACCGTCACCGGCGAAGGCCAGGTGGTCGACGCCGCGCTGACCGAGGCCTGCCTGGCCGTGCAGGAATCCACCATCCCCGACTACGACGTCGGCGGTGTGGTGCGCGGGCCATCGGGCACCCGGCTGGAAGGCATTGCGCCGTCGAACATCTACCGCAGTGCCGACGGCAGCTGGGTGGTCATCGCCGCCAACCAGGACACCGTCTTCCGACGCCTGTGCGCGGCCATGGGCCAGCCGGAACTGGCCACCGATCCCCGCTTCGTCGACCACGGGGCACGCGGCCGGAACCAGGACGAGATCGACGGCATCATCGGGCAGTGGGCGGCCACACGACAACCCGACGACATCATCGACACCCTCAGCGCCGCAGGGGTGATCGCCGGCCCGATCAACACCGTGGCCGAGGTGGTCACCGACCCGCAATTCCGTGCCCGCGGCATGCTGGTGGAGCATTTCGACGAGCGGATCGGTCGAAACGTGTTGGGGCCCGGAATTGTTCCGGTGCTCTCCGAGAGTCCGGGCGGAGTCCGAAGCGCGGGCCCCGCCCGGCCGGGCCAACACAACAGCGAGGTCTATGGCGAACTGCTGGGCCTGGAACCCGACGAGTTGGCCACCCTGGCCGAGCAGGGAGTGATATGAGCACGCTGCCCACCCACGTCACCATCCGCGAAGTCGCACTGCGGGACGGTCTGCAGATCGAGAACCCGATCCCGCTGTCGGCCAAACTCGAAATGCTGGCCGCCATCGCCGCCACGGGCGTTCGGGAGGTCGAGGCGACCGCGTTCGTCTCGCCGTCGAAGGTGCCCGCGATGGCGGATGCCCCGCAGCTGGCCGAACACCTCGGCCAGTATCCCGAGATCGAGTTCTCCGCCCTGGTCGCCAGCCCCAACGGTGCCCACCGCGCCATCGCCGCGGGATTCCGTTCGCTGGAGTACGTGGTGTCGGCCTCCGATGGACACAGCCGCGCCAACGTCGGCCGGACCAGCGGCGAGGCCGCGGCCCAGATCGCCGACATCGCCGCCATCGCGCACGACGCCGGAACCACCGTGGAAGTCATCATCTCCACCTCCTGGGACTGCCCGTTCGACGGGCCGACCGACCCGCAACAGGTGCTCGACGTCGTCGACGCCGCCTGCGCGCACGGCGCCGACCGGATCGCGATCGCCGACACCATCGGCACCGCCACCCCCGGCCGGGTCACCGCCCTGGTCGCCAAGGTCCTACCCCGCGTGGGCGGACGCCCACTGGGCGCGCACTTCCACAACACGCGCGGCGTCGGATTGGCCAGCGCCTGGGCCGCGGTGAGCGCCGGTGTGACCCGCTTGGACTCGTCGGTGGGCGGTCTGGGGGGATGCCCCTTCGCCCCGGGCGCCAGCGGCAACATCGCGACCGAAGACCTCGTCTACCTGTTGCGCGACAGCGGCATCGGGGTGGACCCCGACCTCGCCGCGACCATCGACGCTGCACGGGTGGCCCGCGAGATCGTCGGCCACGACCTGCCCAGTGCCCTGCTGCGCGCCGGCGACCGACGGCGGGACTGACCCCACGCTCACCCGACGAGCCCACGTCGTGCCCATGACCGCCAGGATGCTCAGCAACAAAGGTCGCCAGACCCGGCAGTCCATTGCCGAGGCGGCGCGAACGCTGTTCGCCCAGCGCGGTTTCCACGGCACCACCCTGGCCGATATCACCTCGGCGGCAGGTCGGTCCCCGGCGTCGTTCTACCGCTACTTCGCCGACAAGGAGGACCTGCTGGCGGCGCTGGCTGACGACTTCCTCCGCGAGGTTCGTGACCTACCGAAGTTCCCCGACCTACCGGTCGGTGACGGCGACTTCTTCGCCTCGGCCGTGGGCGTGTACTGGTCGATGTTCAAACCCAACATCGGCATCATGGTCGCCGTTGACCAACTCGCCGCCACCGAACCCCGGTTCGCCGACCTGCAGAATGCCTTTCGCCGATTCGGGGTCGACATCGTCGGCGCATCGGCCCGGCACGCCCAGCAGCAGGGCTTCGCGAGCGGCCTGGACGCCGATCACATCGCCCTGGCCATCGCCCTGCTGTTCGAACGTTTCACCAGCGTGAGTCTCGCCGCGGGAGTCTCCGACGACGACGCGGTCGCCACACTGTCCACCATCTGGCGCAGGACCATTTACGGAACCGATCCGAAGGAGACCTGATGGAATTCACCCTCCCCGAGCATCTTCCGTCGTTACTGGCAGAGATGGACGCGTTCATCGACGCGGAGATCAAGCCGCTGGAACTCGAGCACGTGCAGTACTTCGACCGGCGTCGTGAGTTCGCCCGCACCGATCTGGACAACGGTGGTGTACCCCGACGAGAGTGGGAAGACCTGCTCGACGAGATGCGCCGCCGGGCCGATGCCGCGGGCTGGCTGCGCTACGGTCTGCCGGGGAAATTCGGTGGCCGGGATGGCACCAACCTGGACATGGCAGTGATCCGGGAACACCTGGCGCACAAGGGTCTCGGACTGCACAACGACCTGCAGGACGAGTCCTCGATCGTCGGCAACTTTCCCCAGGTCATCATGATGGATCGGTTCGGCACCGAAGCGCAGAAGGCCGAGTGGATCGAGGCCATGCTGGCCGGCACCCGGTCGATGGCGTTCGGCCTCACCGAACCCGACCACGGCAGCGACGCCACCTGGCTGGAGACCACCGCCGTCCGGCGCGGCGACGAGTGGGTGATCAACGGCTCCAAGCGGTGGAACACCGGGGTGCACCGGGCCACCCACGACCTGGTGTTCGCCCGGACCTCCGGCGAGCCCGGGCAGGCACTGGGCATCACCGCATTCCTGGTGCCCTGCGACGCAGAAGGTTTCGACGTTCCCTACTACTGGTGGACCTTCAACATGCCCAGCGACCACGGCGAGGTCGACTTGAAAGACGTGCGGATTCCGGTCGACGCCGTGCTCGGCGAGGTGGACCGCGGACTCGAAGTCGCCCAGACCTTCCTGCACGAGAACCGGATCCGGCAGGCCGCCAGCAGTCTGGGAGCGGCCCAGTACTGCATCGACCGTGCGGTCGAATACGCCTCCCGGAGAGTGACATTCGGCAAGCCGTTGGCGGTCAACCAGGCGATCCAATGGCCGCTGGTGGAATTGCAGACCGAGGCGCAGATGGTGCGCCTGCTCGTCTACTACGCCGCCTGGGAACTCGACCGAAACCACCACCTGCAGGTCTCCGACAAGGTGTCGATGGCCAACTACCGTGCCAACCGGCTGGTCTGCGACGCTGCCGATCGGGCCATGCAGGTACACGGCGGCGTCGGGTACAGCCGGCATGAGCCGTTCGAGCACATCTACCGCCATCATCGTCGCTACCGGATCACCGAAGGTGCCGAAGAGATTCAGATGCGCCGCGTCGCCCAGCGGATGTTCAAGTTCGGACTGCCAAAAAGAGAAGAGCAGTGAACGAGCAGTTGGAGGAGGTCCTGCGCCCCGTGCTCGGCGAGGGGGTGGCGGTGGACGAGGTGCATGTGCTCACCGGCGGTGCCAGTCGCACCACCTACGCCTTTGAGGCGGTCAGCGGGGCCGAACGCCGTCGGCTGATTCTTCGCACCGGCCCGGCCGCGGATCACTACGCGGGCATGGAACTAGAAGCGGCCGCCCAGGCTGCGGCCGCCGCGGCCGGCGCTCCCGTGCCGCACGTCCTTGCCGCGTCGGATTCGCCCGTCCCGCTGGGAAATCCGTTCCTCATCTGTGACGAGGTCGCCGGCGAGACGATCGTCCGCCGGATTCAGCGGGCGCTCCACGATCCGGGCGACCGTCGTCGCCTCTTGCGCCAATGCGCGCGGGCACTGGCCGCGATCCACAGTGCCGGCACTGACGTGGCGGGTCTGGTCGAGCAGGACCAACTCACCGTGTGGCGTGACCGACTCGACGAAATCGGCGACACCACAGCCACATTCGAGTTCGCGTTCCGCTGGTTGGCAGACAACCGGCCCACCACGTCACCGCCCTGCCTGGTCCACGGCGACTTCCGGATGGGCAACCTGATCGTCGACGGTTCGACCCTGGCGGCGGTACTGGACTGGGAACTCGTGCACATCGGTGAGGTCTACGAGGACCTGGCCTGGTTCTGTGTCCGGGCCTGGCGATTCGGCGCCCCCGCCGACATGGCGGCCGGCGGATTGGGCGGCATCGAGGAGTTCGTCAACGCCTACGAGGAAGCCGGCGGGGCCGTCGTCGACCGCGACACCCTGCACTGGTGGCTGGTGCTGTCGACCCTGAAGTGGGGTGTGATCTGCAGGGCGCAGGCGGAACGGCACCTGTCTGGGGAAACCCGGTCGGTGGAACTGGCCACCATCGGCAGACGGGTGTGCGAGAACGAGTGGGACCTGCTGGATTTGCTCACGCAGTCGGGTGACGAGGCGGAGGTGGCGGAGGTGGAGGAAGACCGCCCGGCGCACCCGTTCACCGCGGTGTACGGAAGGCCCACCGCCGCCGAACTGGTCTGCGCCGTCGCGGAGTTCCTCGACGGTGAGGTACGGGCCAACACCACCGGAGCCGTCAACTTTCGCGCCCTGGTGGCCGCCAACGCACTGCGGATCGTCGAGCGCGAGTTGCTCGACCACTCCGGCGACGAACCACGGGACGCGTTGCACGCCCTCGGCTATCCCGACGAGGATTCCCTGGCACACACCATCCGAGCCGGCGACCTGAGCGGTCGTGACACGGCGGTGCTGTCCTGCCTGCGGGGCGTGGTCGGCCACCGAGTGGAGATAGCTCATCCCGGATACCGCGAGGGGCGCTAGCCGTTGTCAACCTGGTCGTCGAGCCAGCCGGCGACTACACCTCGCACCTCCGCGATCTCGTCGAACAGCGCGTCGCCCGCGTCGACGATCAAGTCGCCGGCCTCCGCAAGCCGAATGAGGTCGGCATGCGGATCACCGTCGTACCGTCCGTGCACGACGTCGACGATGTCCTGCCGGACCCAGGTCAGAAGATGACGGGCGAGCAGACGACGAAGGCCGGCATCGTCGGGATGTGCCGTGACTGCCCGGCTCAGGAACTCCCGAACCGGGTCGTTGCAGTAGTTCTCCGCGGCCATCACCTCGACCGGGAACCATGCCAGCAATGCTGCGGTCGCCCACTCCTGCCCGGCGGCGTAGGCGCGCCATAACGCCGGCAGGGCGATGACACGCAGTTGTTGGGGCAGAGCCACGGTCAACCGGATTCCAGGCCTGACAACCGCGACGAACATCCATCGGGTGAAGTCGTCTTCGGCGCCGGCGTCGACCACTTGCGCTGCGCAACGGCCGGCCGCGTCCAAAGCATCTGCCCGCAGCCCCGCGAGTCGTAGTCGCGCGTAGTCGTTGTACACGGACCAGCGCGGGTCACAGGTGGGGGAGGCGGCCTCCAGGGTTGCCCACACCTCCTGCTCGATCACAGGTCAGCCGACCCGGGAGGGATTGCGTGCATAGAAACCAGCAACCCACAGCACCAAGCCAGGGGCCGTGGCTACAATTCCCCGCCGCGGTTAGCTGACAAACGCGGAAATCCGGCGATATGACCATGAAGAAGTGACTTTGGTCCTTCGCGAATTTGTTTGCGGACCACCCGAGGGGTTGGTAGCGTCGAAATCGGGTTCAGGGGAATCAGGCGGGACGTCGATCGGGGGAGTCCAGTGGTCGTGAGGATCAGAACCTCATTCGTCACCGCCGCGGCAACCACACATCTCAGTTCGGAGCATGCGCCCCGCGCGCGGCATCACTGAGCAACACAAGCCATCACCGAGAGGACCTCCGGCCCGTTCTGGGCCGGAGGTCTTCATTTTGCGGCCCGGCGCACTCGAACGTGGCCCAGCGCGATGTCCAGCAATCTCCACGCGATAGCTGCTGACCGACCTTCCCGACCTATCTGTGCATTAAATAGATTTTTTCGTCATTAGGAATTGGTTTGCCGAGCGATGCGCATTCGGCTACGCTCAGA